>CAWVTO010000014.1:0-17463 GCA_963932895.1 uncultured bacterium | reverse complement strand
ACACAAACCAAAAAACAAGACTTCCAATTGTTAGAGCAGCTCACTAAGGAAGGGCTTGTTTACCGGTTTGGCAATGCCATATCGCAAGAAATAAAAGATCGCGTAGCCAAAGAGCTAAGCACTATAAAACAGTGCAACTTTGTACCGTATTTTCTCATAAATCACAACATTGTAACCTATGCCCGCAAACAAGGATACTTCTACGTAGGCCGAGGAAGTGGGGCGAATAGTCTGATAGCCTATCTGCTCCGCATAACTAACGTAGATCCTATAGAATTGGATCTCTACTTTGAGCGATTCATAAACCCAAGCCGTAAGTCTCCTCCAGATTTTGATATCGATTTTAGCTGGAGAGACCGCCAAGACGTGACGCGACATATCTTTGATACCTTTCCCAACACCGCCTTAATGGGGAGTTTTGTTACCTTCCAGGCTCGGTCGGTCATACGCGAAATAGGTAAGGTGCTGGGACTGCCGGCAGACGAGATAAAAAACATACAACGCACCGATAGACCACAAGACCTTGACCACTTGGGCAAACTCTGCATTCTCTACAGTAGGTACATTCACGGTTTTCCGAATCACCTAAGTATACACAGCAGCGGTATTGTAATCACAGATCGACCCATCCAATACTATGGTGCTACCAATATGCCGCCCAAGGGATTTCCTACCGCACATTTTGACATGCACATAGCTGAAGATGCTGGTATATACAAATACGATATTTTGGGGCAACGCGGACTGGGAAAAATAAAAGATGCCATCGCCATCATACAGCAAAACCAGCCCAATGCCGCTGCTTTTGATATAGACGATATAGCCCGGTTCAAAGAAGATGAGAAAATAAAAGACCTGCTCCGCAGAGGAGATGCCATAGGTTGCTTCTATGTGGAAAGTCCGGCTATGCGGGCACTAATGAAAAAACTAGAAGTGGGCGACTACCGTGGACTAGTGGCCGCTAGCTCTATTATTCGCCCTGGGGTGAGTAACAGTGGAATGATGACCGAATACATAAAACGTCACCGCAGTAAAGAAGCTCGAGCAGCCAGCCACCCTGTACTTGCCAAGATACTGCACGATACCTACGGCATAATGGTATACCAAGAAGACGTACTCAAGGTGGCTCATCATTTTGCCGATCTTACGCTAGAAGAGTCTGACGTGCTACGGCGTGGAATGAGCTGGAAATTCCGAGAGCGAACAGAGTTTAAAACCGTAGAGAAACTCTTTTTTGACAACTGCCAAGCTAAGGGTTACAACCCTACGCTCACCAAAGAAGTGTGGACACAAATAGAGAGTTTTGCTAGCTATGCTTTTGCCAAAGGGCACTCTGCTAGTTATGCCGTGGAGAGTTATCAAAGTCTTTTCTTGAAAGCATACTTCCCGCTCGAATATATGGTGGCTACTATCAATAATTTTGGTGGGTTTTACCGTACGGAGCAGTACATACAAGAGGCCCGACTAAAGGGTGCACACATAGCAGAACCGTGTGTGAATCACAGTAGTTTTGACACTACAATAGCAGGCAAAAATATTTTTATCGGTTTTCAACATGTAGCAGAGTTAGATGGTAAGGTGGTAGATACTCTACTGGTCAACCGTAGAGATCGTGGGTCGTTTGGTAGTCTAGAGGATTTCACCCAGCGAATAAGCATAAGTCTGGACCAAGCGGTGATATTGATTCGCATCAATGCTTTTCGGTTTACCGGTAAGACCAAACACTGGCTGCTGTGGAAAGCTCATTTTCTCTTAGCAGCAATAAAAAAAAGTGTGACTCATCCCTCACTTTTTTCTCAGTTTAACAATACCCAAAAAGTAACCATCCCCGAGCTAGACAGTGTGCCGTACGAAGACGCCATGGACGAGATAGAGTACTTGGGGTTTCCGATATGTTCGCCATTTGATCTGATAGACGATGGCGATAAAAAGAGTAAAACAGTGAGTGCAGATTTTGAAGCCAACCGGAGTAAAACCCTCACCCTACTGGGCTACCTCGTACACACCAAACGAACTAAAACCAAGGGCAGAGTAGAACAAGAAATGTTCTTCGGAACGTTTATGGATATGGATGGGCAGTTTTTTGATAGTGTGCACTTCCCGCTAATAGCTAGGCAATACAAATTCAAAGGGCGAGGCATCTACCTCCTACGCGGTAAGGTTTCTTCCGATTTTGGGCACCTCACGCTAGAGGCTCAGTACATGGAGAAAGTGCCGTATGGGAAACTTGTACAAACGTGACCATTTTAGGCAAGAGCTCTTTATATTATTAAAGATGCAGCAAGGCAAGGAGATATTTAATTTATTTAACCCCTATTCCACCACCACTCTATGTACCTCCAAAAGTCCGTCCTTTCTCCAAAGCTTCACCGTGTATATCTGCGAAGACAAAGGCGGTGTTTTGAACTCCTTGTCTGACGAAAAAATCAACTTGCCAAACATGCTGTACACTTCCATTTTGGTTGGCTTTTGATTAGCATCTATGCTAATTACTCCTTTGCTAGGATTGGGATAGATGTTAAAGATATTCTCCTTTGCTATTTTGTATACGCCTAGTTTTTCTATAATATCTGTACATGCCGCACCGCCGGCAGTCCACGTCCTTTCACTGTATCTTCCGCTACTATTACTGAAGCACTGAAGCGGTCCGCCACTATGACCATCTAACCGCAACCACGTTTCGTCCCACGGGAGAATATATTTGCTGCCGCCAAGTATAAACTCGTAGATAGTATCTTTCCATGGGAAATCATACTTGTCGGTATATTCCAACTCTACAAAAGCACCGAGATTACTGTCTACTCCTTTGCCCAAAACAAAAGCTTTTAGTGTGTCTTCTCTTCCAGCAAAATAGTACGTCCATTCCGCTCCTATCTCTGCTCCAAAGTCATATAGCGTATCGAATTGATTTATATTCCAATAAAACACCGTGCTATCTTTTAAGCATAAGATACTTCCAAGTCTACTTATGGTATCTATATCTGGTTTCCCAGGACCTCTATACGTATCATAAAAAGTCTCATCCAAAACTATTGCGGACCTCCCTCCAATCGTAGAATCCCTTTTATAGATAGAGAATACTGGTCCACGTGAACCAATATTTCCATATTTGTAAATCCAAATACTCCCTTTCTCGGGAGTAGATATCTGTGCACTTGCATTAAGGAATAAAGCAAAAATAAATACGGCAAAAAGGGATAGTCTTAATTTCATAGTCAATTGGGCTTTGTCGTTATATACGTATTCATACTTCTTATGGTTGGTTATAAGTACACTTAGTTAATTTCAAAAATACGGAATACTGCATAAGTGGTGATACCTACTACCTTTGCACCCAATGTTCAAATCAGCATTCATAACGATACTTGGTCTACCCAACGCAGGAAAATCTACTTTTCTAAACGCAGCACTGGGCGAAGACCTCGTGATTACCAACCCCAAAGCACAGACTACACGTCACCGTATAAAGGGAATACTCAACGGAGAAGGGTACCAACTCATATTTAGCGATACGCCTGGTATTATAGAAGAATCTGCCTATCGACTGCAAGAAGCAATGATGGGTGCAGTGAACGAATCACTTGAAGATGCCGATGCCGTACTCCTTATCTTGGACGGTCAGTATCCTAAAATAGAGCAGTTTGAAGCATACAAAAACCGAATAAAATGTCCGCTAGTAGTGGTTATGAATAAGGCAGACTTGGTGGCCGATCAAGAAAAACTACAGGCCGACATTACTAAAGTACAAGAATACCTCGGCACAGAACATGTATATGCGGCAAGTGCACTAGAGACTTTTAACATAGACGGAATTATAAAAACGCTTGTAGAGCTTGCTCCTGAACACCCTGCTTTTTATGATACCGATAGCATCAGTGATGAGAACGTACGTTTCCTTGTGAGTGAGATGATACGTGAGCAAATCCTAACACAATTCAAAAAAGAAATACCATATAGCGTAGAGGTAAGTGTGACGGAGTATAATGAGAAAGAAAAACTGGATGAGATCTATGCTACCATAAATGTAGAGCGAGATTCACAAAAAGGAATTTTGCTTGGTCGTGGAGGTTCTGCAATCAAAAATCTTGGTATCGCTTCGCGAAAACGCATCGAAGAATTCATCAAAAAGAAAATATTCTTATCCCTCACCGTAAAGGTGAAAAAAGACTGGCGTAGTGATGAGCAGCAGCTCCAACGCTTTGGTTATCTCAAGAAGTAACTACGAGTAAACTTTTAACCTACCTTTGCAGTGTTGTAAAGCAGCATTCTCAATAGGGTTTTCATACAAAATACAACACAGGCTGCGGATAGCAGAAACATAGCATTATTAAAAAAGACATTATAAGATGGCAGGAATAGTAGCGATAGTTGGAAGACCCAACGTAGGAAAATCTACCCTTTTTAACAGACTAATAGGCGAGCGTAAAGCCATAGTAGACAATGTAAGTGGCGTAACACGCGATAGACATTACGGCAAAAGTGACTGGATTGGAAAAGAATTTACCGTAATAGACACCGGTGGATACGTAAAAGATAGTACAGATATTTTTGAAACTCACATACGCGAGCAAGTAGAGCTGGCTATCGGTGAGGCAGATGTATTGCTCTTTATGGTAGACTCCGTATTAGATCCAAATGATCTAGATATAGCGTTCTTTAGAATAGTACGAGAAAGTAACAAACCTTATCTATTGGTAGCCAACAAGGCAGATAACGATGAGCGTATGTTTATGTCAAACTCCTATTACACTATGGGTGTAGACATGATATATCCCATATCTTCTCTTACAGGAAGTGGTACAGGTGAGTTGTTAGATGAATTGGTAAGTTTATTGCCAGAAGGAGATCTTGAGCTTGACGATGATATTCCAAAAATCGCCTTTGTAGGTAGACCAAACGCTGGTAAATCTACCATCTGTAATACACTACTCGGGGAAGAAAGAAATATAGTAACTGATGTACCGGGAACAACACGCGACACCCTTTTTGTACGATACAAGGCTTTTAATAATGACTTGTACCTTGTGGATACCGCTGGTGTACGAAAGAAGAGTAAAGTAAGTGAGGACATAGAGTTTTACTCGGTAATGCGTAGCATCCGAGCTATAGAAAATGTAGATGTCGTTGCTCTAGTAGTAGACGCTACGCGTGGTTTAGAGGCTCAAGACATGAACCTTTTTAGTCTTGCTCAAAAGAACGGAAAAGGAGTAGTAATCATCATTAACAAATGGGATCTAGTGGAAAAAGACACCCACACCGCTAAAGAGTACGAAGCTCTAGTAAAAGCGAAAATTGCACCATTTGTAGATGTACCCATTCTTTTTGTATCGGCACTTACTAAGAAAAGAGTCCTTAAAGCACTCGATGAACTTATGAAGGTACACGCCTCTATGAAAACGCGATTGACAACATCTAAGCTAAATGAGTTCTTCTTACCTATTATTGAAAGACAACCACCCCCTTCTCTCAAAGGGAAATACATAAAAATTAAATATGTAACACAACTGCCAACGCAGTGTCCCAGTTTTGCTTTTTTCTGTAACCTACCACAATACATAGGTGATAGTTACAAACGTTTCTTAGAAAATAAACTACGAGCTAATTACGATTTTAGTGGAATACCTGTACGTATCTATTTCAGGAAAAAATAGTTAATAATATTATTTATATTCGCGACTTAAATATTTAACAATTAAAATTTTACGTAAAATGAAAAAAATTATCGCTCTATTCGCTATTGTTTCTTTAGGTTTTGTTGCATGCAACAACGCTGCTGAAACTAAAGATGCTGCTACTGAAACTGTAGAAGAAGCTGCTACTGAAGCAGAAGTTATAGTTGACCAAATGGTTGACTCTGCCGAAGTTACGGTTGACTCTACTGAAGTAATCGAAGAAGTTACTGAATTAATCGAAGAAGCTACCGAAGAAGCTAATTAATTAGCTCTTTTAGTTATTTAAAAAAAAGGTTACTCGTTGAGTAACCTTTTTTTATGTCGTATTGTTTATATGCTGTTACAGTTATTATTTTGCTCATATGAAATATGCAATAGTATTATGTCTAGCATTTGCTTGTACACCAACGTCTGATAAACCAAAAGAAGTAATGAATGAAAGTGTTATTTCTGCCGAAATAGAAGCAGTAGATGCTATGTTACAAAAAGATAAACAGCGAATTGACTCTATGGAAAAAACGCTACTTGATCAAATGTAAAAATCCAACTCTAAATATATAATCTTATAGATTTACGAATTGATCTAAAAATCGCTTATCGCTATTGAAAAAAGTACGTAGATCCTTTACTCCATATTTGAGCATTGCTATTCTGTCTACTCCTAGACCAAATGCAAAACCACTATATTCTTTACTGTCAATATTACAATTTTCTAAAACATTAGGATCTACCATTCCACATCCTAATATTTCTAACCATCCCGTACCTTTCGTTAATCTGGAATCAGATTCTGTTTTAGTACCTAGGTAAATATCCATTTCTGCACTTGGCTCGGTAAATGGAAAATAAGAAGCTCTAAATCGTACTCTTGTATTGGGGCCAAAAAATTCTTGGACGAAATTATATAGCGTTTGTTTTAGATCTGAGAAAGAAACTCCCTTATCTATATATAAACCCTCAACCTGGTGAAAAAAACAGTTAGAACGGGCTGAAATAGCCTCATTTCTATATACACGACCCGGCATTATGCTTCTTATGGGTAAATCACCCTTTTCCATTAACCTTACTTGCACAGATGACGTATGCGTACGAAGAGCAATATCTTCACCCACAAAAAAAGTATCTTGCATATCACGAGCTGGATGATTCTGTGGAAAATTTAAAGCAGAGAAATTATGCCAATCATCTTCTATTTCTGGACCAGTGGCCACTGAGAATCCGAGTCGTTCAAAAATTTGACTCATCTCATCCACCACAAAACTTATTGGATGTCTACTACCTGTTTCTGAAAAATACCCTGGTAATTCTTGCTCCTCTTTTTTTGAAAAATCCTCACCACTTAATTTTTTTTGAGCATCCAAAAAAATTGTTTCTACTTTCTGTTTCGCAATATTTACTTCTTTACCCCATAGCTTTTTTTCATCACCAACTAGTGATTTAAATTCTTGAAACAAATCATTCACCAATCCTTTTTTTACTAAAAATTTTAAGCGGAAATTTTCCAACTCTTCTTTTGTAGTAATTGTGATTTTTTTTGATTCCTGAATTAAGTTATCTATTTGATCCTTCATTTTCTCTGCTGCAAAGAAAAACAATCTGAACGTTTACCATCAATCAAAACATTTCAAAATCACTCTATCCACTTTCTTACTATTTTTTAAAATGATTTTATAAAGATATAATAGTAGTATTATAAGTGTCTGTGGATTCGGTGGTAAATATATTATGAATTACGGTTAATAACATAGAATTAACATGTTAATTATATATATAGTGTTAGTAATGAGTATATTAACATATTAGCGTACGAATGTTAGTTTACTGTATACCATCCTTTTGTGGATAAGGTAGTTGTGTATATAGGCCTATTTTTATGTGTACTAAGACTGTGTGAAAATAGTGATTTGGTGCATATCATTTTATAAGGTAATTATTTATGACTTATACGTGACTTATAACATAGGGTGTTGTTAAGTATGTTGATAAGCTCACTTTATGTTGATTGTCAGTTCTTTATCCCAGTTTTGACGCAGTTCAAAAGTAGTAGTAAGTGTGATGGTTTCTGGACGTTTTAAGGTAAATATATTTCCCGTGTCCCATATACCATTATTATTACTATCTGAGTAGATAATAACCTTGTAATCACCTTGTTGTAAATCATGGAAGGTTAATTTTTTAGACCCAATAAATTGTGAATATTTAATAATTTTACTGCCTTTAAGTACATGTAATATATAAGATACTCCACTGTCTGCATGGATTGTAAGATTAAGATTAGTCGGGTCAGACTCTATAAACCGGTGGGTTAGTGTGTCTGTATTATTGGTTTTCTTGTATATATCGGTAATAGCACCGTTTTCTAGTAAGACTATAGCTTTAGTATAGGTCATTGCTTTATTAATAAAGAATGAAAATGTATCGATGAGTGATATTGTAATAGGAGTATTTATAGAGTCTACAAGAAGTGTAATTCTGCTTGTATCTATAGTAACAATAGGTGTTTTAGATTTAAGTATAAGTCTGTTACTAGATGTTGTTAGAGCCGGTTTAAGGGTATATTTATAATTAGTAAGGAGTTGTATGTTTTTAAAGTTAAAAGTGTCTGAATTAACAATAATAGCAATAGGTAGGGTATCTTTTGTTTGGGCGTATATAGCGGTGACGGTGTCTTTTGTACGGGATAGTTTATAGGATACAGGTTGACTATTGAATGAAAGAATAACCGTGTCTGTTGTGAGTGGTTTATTGGATGTAAACTGGTAGACACCAGGTAGTGTTTGCTTAAGATGGTTTAGTTTATAAGTAGCGGTATTCTCATTCATAAATACGTACAGAGAGTCTTGATTAGTAGAGTCTGTGTGTCTCGGTAATGGTAAGGATATCAGTTCATTGCTCTCAAAAAACAAATTCTTATTCTCATCTTTAAGAGCTAAGGCAGTAAATAGTCTATTTGGTAAGTTGTTAAACGTGAATCTACCTGCTTCATCGGTTCGTGTTAAGTAGGCAGGTTTAGCACGAAGTACAGTAGTATCAGCGAAGCTGTCATATAAGTGTACGTTACACGCTGTACAAGGGTCTTTAGTTAGATAATTTATGACATTACCACTATAGGTAGCAGAGTCTATGTAGTTACCGGTAGAGAATATAAAATTGTAATTAGTAAGTGGATTGTTTTCGTTGATATCTGTTATCGCACCATTAAATTGAAAAGTGTATGTGGTGTTGGGTATGAGATCATCGTTTAGTTCAATAGTGAGGCTCTTCTTTTTTACAGTTATGGTAGGAGGTTTGCTTTGATTTGGAGATATGAGTAGTTTATCGACTGCTTGTTTCTGTTGTATATACTCATTGAAATCAAAGAGGAATATAGATGCTGTTACGTTTATTGCTGCACTATCTATAGAAGTATGTACTACTTTTGGTGGTAGTTCATCTTTATCACCACCAGACAAAGGTTGTATCGAAGCACAACCCATTAAAAACAAAGAAAGAATAATAAAGCTCCTCATTTATCGGCCGAAATGTACTAATAATACAGATATGTCCGCAGGGCTTACACCGCTTATTCGGGATGCTTGCCCAATATTTTCCGGTTTTATTTGATTTAATTTATCGCGAGCCTCTAAAGAAAGAGATGTGATGGTTTCATAATCAAATGTTTGATCAATTTTGAGGTTCTCAAGTCGGATGAGTTTTTCTACGTTTTCCTGTTCGGTTTGTATGTAACCCTTATATTTTAGTTGAATTTCAGCCTGTTCTATTTCATCATCATTAAAGTCTGATAGTAATTGTTTTATAGCGTCTATCTCTAGTAATTGTTTATAGTTTATTTGTGGCCTAGAAAGCACTTTATCGATAAGATAATTTTGGGGTATTTCTGCAGTACCATATTTGGTTAATATTGGGTTTGCATCTGCTGGTGTTACCGTTTTCTTACTGATAATTTTATTGATAGATGAAATGTTATTTGCTTTGTTTTGGAGGGTGTCAAACTCTTCTGTACTTATTGTTCCGAGCTTGGCAGCTAACGGCATAAGCCTTAAGTCAGCATTATCTTGTCTTAAAAGTATGCGGTATTCTGCTCTACTGGTAAACATCCTGTACGGCTCTTTTGTACCCTTATTTACTAAGTCATCTATAAGTACACCGATGTAGGCGTCACTACGTCTTAGAACAAAGGGTTCTTTATTGGTTACATTATTGTGTGCGTTTATACCGGCCATTAGTCCTTGGCATGCAGCTTCTTCATACCCAGTAGTTCCATTTATTTGTCCAGCAAAAAACAGGTTATTTACTCCCTTGGTTTCGAGGTTTAACTTGAGCTGTGTAGGAAAGAAAAAGTCGTATTCTATAGCATATCCTGGCCTAAATATCTTGGCACTTTCAAATCCTTTTATTTGTCTTAATGCTTTGTATTGTATCTCTTGAGGTAGCGATGTACTAAAACCATTGATATAGGTTTCGTAGGTGTTCCAGCCCTCTGGTTCTACAAATATTTGATGGCGTGTACGCTCGGCAAATCGGTTTACTTTATCTTCCACTGAGGGGCAATATCGCGGGCCAACACCTTGTATAGCACCATTAAATAGCGGGCTATCTGCAAATGCACTACGTAACGTTTCGTGTACTTGTTCGTTGGTATAGGTTATATGGCAAGAGTGTTGTTTCTGTATAGAGGTTGGTTTACGGAAGGAGAAACACTGTGGGTTCTCGTCACCAGCTTGTTCTTCCATTTTGGAGTAGTCTATGGTACGACCATCTACACGTGGGGGTGTTCCTGTTTTCATGCGTCCAGCTTCAAACCCCAGAGATACAAGTTGTTCGGTAATGCCGTAGGAGGCCTTGTCTCCCATTCTGCCACCGGTCATCTGTTTTCTACCTATATGTATGATGCCATTCATAAAGGTTCCACTGGTAAGTACCACAGATTTAGCCATGTATTTATTGCCAGAGGTGGTTTCTACACCTTTTATCGTATTATTCTCTATAATCATATGATTAACAGAGTCTTGTATAAAATCTACGTTAAAATTTTGCTCTAACAGCTCTCTCCACTTCAAAGAGAACATGGTACGGTCGTTTTGTGACCTCGGGCTCCACATTGCAGGACCTTTGGAGGTGTTCAGCATTCTAAATTGCATCATACTGTAATCGGATACGATTCCAGATAGTCCACCAAGAGCATCTATTTCTCGTACGATTTGTCCTTTTGCTACACCGCCCATTGCGGGATTACAAGACATCTTGGCTATAGTCTCCATATTCATGGTTACCAATAGCACTTTCGAACCAAGTTTAGCAGCAATGTTTGCAGCTTCGCATCCGGCGTGTCCCGCCCCTACTACAATTAAATCGTATTCCATATTATTTGTTTCACGTGGAACAGTACTTATCTAGCAACAGATTTTCTTGCTCTCTCATTCTTGTTTTTTGTTGTGGCGTTTGATCATCAAATCCTGCAAGGTGCAGCATCCCATGAAAACATACTCTGTAAAGTTCATTGACTGAGGTTTTGCCTTCAGTTATGGCATTTTCGTTTACCCTGTCCCAACTAATCAGAATCTCATTATCCTCTATGTCTTCATCGTCTTCGTAGTCGAAGGTGATGATGTCGGTATAGTAGTCGTGGTCTAATGAGGACTTATTAACCGCTAACAATTCCTCATCGCTGATTATATAGTATATAACACCCTTCTTGAGATTTAGTTGGAGATGTGCCTTTTGCAATATAACTACATCAAGCACACGCAGCACTTCGGGGTATTCCGTTTCTATGCTAATGCTATCTAATGACATTGACAATTCCTTTGGTTGTTTCTTTTTCGCCAAGAAGCCCGACTATGCTAACCACGTATACATAAGACCCCGGCAAAACGAGTTGCCCTTTGTAGTCTGCATACCACGGCACATCTGTAGGGTTATCTATGATTTTTTCGCCCCACCTATTAAATATAGTATATCGAGACCTGTGGTGGTCTATTCCTTCACCTACAACAATAAAGCGATTGTTATCTGACTGTGTATTTATGGCTGTAGCGATACTAAAAGTGAGTGGCTTCACCAGGCAAACGATGTTGGAGTGTGAGGTTGATGCAGAGTTGAACCGATTTACTTCTTCAGATGCGGTTATTTGGTAACAGCCAGAACTGTCTGTGAAGTCAATGCCTTGTATTAAGTTGAATTGGGTGAAAAGTGTGTTCCACGTGGAACCATTGTGCTTTTGTAGTGCGTACTGCCGAACACCCACATCCCAGTTAATATATTCATTGTGAACAATTTGAGGTTCAATAGCGAGGTGTATTGTGTTGTTAATATCCGAAGACCGAACGGTGTCTCCACACTTGTCTAATGCGTTTACTTTGTAAAAATAAGACTGTGTTTTAGCGTCTTTTGGTAGGTCGTCATAGAAGTAGTCCAATTGGTTGGAAATGATACTTTGATTTCTGATAGGCAACAAGTTAGATAATTTCGTGCCAGATAAAACAGAAAAACAAGAAACGTCTTGAATATTGTCTGTTTGCCATGCGATGGATGGTGTAGCGTTTGTGTTTCTTATCCCGTCATAGACCGTCGCTAGTTGTAGGTAGACATATTGTGGAACCACGAAGGCTCTTGTTTCGATCATGGTAATATTAGAACTTGATGAAACTTTGCCGTTTCTGGTGTATGATCTAATATAGAAACGCAGGGTATCTCCTAATGTGAATTTATTAAATACCAATGTATTTGAAACTCCTGAGAAGGTTGTGTCTTTGTAAAAAGTGATACCCTTGTCTTTGGAAACAAAAAGGGATTGACTGTCAATTGATAACCATCCGGAGTATAAATCCCAGTTTAATGATATTTGTCGCATGCACGTATCTATGGAAGATCTGAGGAAGGCAACCCTGTGTGGAGTAGATAGTAGTGAAAACAAATTGCAACTGTCAGTAGAACTGACGCGTACACGGTATCTACCCTGTCGTGCGTCTGTCACAATATAATTGGTATCTATTGTCATTCCAATAGAGTCCCCGTTGCCTGTGGTTCCGTCATAGACCACGTAGTTTTTAGTGTCGGCACTTGGGTTTTTGGGCCATCCTGCAATTATTTTTTGGGTTGATAGCTCATAGCTGAGCGAATCTATTTGTATGGTGCTTGGGAGGGTGAGATCTATAGAAACGGTATCGCTGATACCTGTGGATCCATCGCATCTAAAGTCTACAGTTATGTAGTACTCCCAGGTAGTGTTTAGATCATTGAGTTTGTGGGGATATTCGGTAATTGCTATGTTGGGTATGTCATCAATTTTTAGGAAGGCTGCTCCTTCTCTACTGCCATAAATACTGTATTGGGAGAATGAACCACACACATCTGTTGGAGCTTTCCATTTCACTGTAACTACAGAATCTGTAAAGTTCATACACGCCCTCAAAACTTGTTGTGCTGAGTTTACTCCAACAGATACTAATGTGAAGAGTAACAACGGTATGAAAAATATATGTCTCAAGCAGTTAGTGCTTATAAGTTATAACGGTATTATTTTGCAAAAATTACGATAAAAAATTACGTATGAAAGAACCAAGACGCACGATTGAAGAAGAAAGTTCTGTAAGTAGTGAGCCTATAAGGCTTAATAAGTACATAAGCAATGCTGGAATCTGTAGCCGGAGAGCTGCGGATAAACTTATAGAGGACGGAAAAGTGCGTGTAAATGGCAAAATCATTACTAATTTAGGCACAAAGGTAATGCTTGAGGATAAAGTAAAGGTTGACAACGAGTTAATCTCTACAGGCGAAAAGCTATATGTACTTGTAAACAAGCCAAGAAACTGTATCTCTACCAGAAATGATGAAAAGGGAAGAAGGTCAATTATGGACTTGTTGCCAGAGAAGTTTCAGCACCTGTATCCTGTAGGCAGATTAGACAGAAATACAACGGGAATCATTTTAATGACAAATGACGGCACCCTGACTCAAAATCTCTTACATCCTACCAAAAAAATAAACAAGGTATACAAGGCAAAAGTGGCTAATCAGTTGAGCCAGCTGGAGCTTAACCAAATGGTAGATGGTATCGAATTGGAAGATGGTCTCACAAAATTTGACAAAATTGTGGAATTGAACGAAGATGAGTCTTTTCGCTACGGCATAGAGATACATTCTGGCAAGAACAGAGTGATCCGAAGAATGTTTGAATCCGTTAACAGTGAGGTTATTAAGCTTGATAGGGTTATGTTTCATACGTTCACTAAAAAGGGGATTCCGATAGCCACTTGGAGAGAGGTTACCAAGAAGGAGCTCAAGAACCTTGACGTCTACTTACGAACAAAAAAGTAAATTTGAAGAATATGAAGAAGTTAATAGCAATACTGGCCGTAGTAGCCGTATGGTCAGCGTGCAAAGAATCTGTCCCTCCAATCGTTTTTGGTGATGATGAAACAGTAACATTAAGAGATACGGCGTATATAGTGGCTTCAGCAGACATACCGGAGGCTCAGTTTAGAGGGGTGCTTATTGAAGATATTACTGGCGTAAAGTGCATCGCGTGCCCCAATGCTGCCGCCGCTGCTGCCGAAATAAAAGACAATGCTACTACAAACGAAGTTGTAATTCTAGGTTTATATCCTACTGGTTTTCGTGCGTTAACCTTTCCTTTTCCAGATTACATAGACCCAAGGACAGAGGTGGCTCAAAATATAGGAGCAAACATCTATCAGTTTGCAAGTTTGCCAGCTGGGGGAATAAACAGAAAAATATTTGACGGAGAAACCCAAAGAGACATTTCGTTTAATACATGGGTAAACAGAAGCAACTCATTTGCAGGAGAAAAATCAGATGTCAATATTGACGTTACTGTAGATCAAGTAAACGACTCTACGTTTAACGTTAACGGTGATTTTGTGTTTACAGCGGCTACAGATTCAGATCCGTTTGTTACCTTAATACTGCTAGAAGACAACATTAAACATCCGCAATACTATTCTGGAGGTACAGACAAAGAATATAATCACAAACATGTTGTAAGAAAAGCATACACACCGTACAATGGAACTCCGCTTCTTAATGGTGAAATTAGTGAAACCAGCCGAGGGTTAAGAGTAGAAAAAGGGTGGCAAATAATTGTACCCAATGGAGTTGTAGTAGACGAGGCCAGTATTGCTGTCTTTATCAACTATAATGACGACGAGAATAGAGAAGTGGCTCAGTGTACGGAGGTGAAACTGAAATAAACATCGCTAACCGTAAACTGCTCGTAGAGTTCGAAACAACTCTTTCGGTAGACCGGTCGCTCAGCAAAAACACCTTAGCGGCGTATCGTTCAGATATTCACAAACTTATTGCGTTTACAGAGGGTAAAAACCTGAAAAAAATTTCTTCTGAAGAGATATCGGTATTCATACAAGAATTGTATGATGTGCACCTAAGTGCCCGCAGCATTGCCCGTATTATTTCTGGATTAAAATCATTTTATAAGCATCTGATAATAGATGGAGAACTAGAAACCAACCCCATGCAATTTATCCTCACTCCCAAGCTACCCAAGAAACTTCCAGAGGTGCTAAGTCATAGTGAGATTTCAGAAATGATAGCGGCCATAGATTTATCTAAAATAGCTGGAGAAAGAGACAAAACAATTATGATGCTTATGTATGGCTGCGGACTACGGGTTTCTGAGCTTACTGGCCTAAAAATAAACAACCTTTATTTCGAAGATGGTTTCATTCGAGTGATGGGAAAGGGCGATAAAGAAAGACTAGTGCCTATTGGCGGTAAGACCATTCGTCAAGTGAACTATTACTTGGAATACTACCGCAGGCATGTAGAGACTACAGCATCCAAAAACACCTTAATACTAAACCAGAGAGGCAACAGTATAAGCAGGGTTCACGTTTTTAAGCTCACAAAAAAATTGGCAGAGAAGGCGGGTATTAGCAAGAGTGTGAGTCCGCATACGCTCAGACATTCATTTGCAACAGTGCTTATAGAGGCCGGGGCAGACCTGCGTGCAGTGCAGCAGATGCTCGGGCACGAAAGCATCACTACCACAGAGATTTACACCCATTTAGACAAGGCATACCTTAAAACGATAATAGAACAATTTCACCCAAGAGCATGATAATATACAACGTTACCCTTAGCATTAATCCAGCCATGGAGACTTCGGTTATTCAATGGTTAAAAGAAGAACACATTCCCGAAGTATTGGATACAGGTCTTTTTCTAGGGTATGATATTTTTAAAGTAATAGAAGACCCAAAGGATAGAAAGCACAATTCGTATGCGGTGCAATACAAACTAGAATCGTGGGCACATTTCAATACATACGCACTAGAGCACGCGGACAGACTCAAAGAAATAACCCGACAGAAGTTTGGCGAAAACGTCTTAGCGTTTAGAACGTTTCTGGAAAAATGCTAGAACATGTTGTGTTCCAATAGCGGCTAAAACCAAATACAAAACGCTAACCGGTAACATAAACCGGGCTGCTCCTACGGGTCCTGTTATTACAACAAAGTAGGTTATCATGAATAACAGGAAGAATATTTCTTTAACGCGTTTCAGTGAGAAGGATACCAACACTACCTTTAATATGCCCACAAAAAGAAGTGCCAAAAAGGCAAAGAGCACAACTTTGTTTTTGCTCATCACCTCCTCTACCCTACCCCAATCTCCGCTGTAAAGCAATTCCGTAAGGCTCACATTGTGGTCATTCATTCCAAAGAAGGTATAGATTTCAAACCTGCCTGGGTCTAAAACCATTTTTATCATTCCAGCAAGATGCACTTTAGCGTAAGCTAAAGGGTTGTCTTGTACCGCAGTTATAGCTTCTTCGCGTACACCTTGTTTGTAGTGCACGTATTGCGGCAATGTTCTGGGAATGCTAAAGGCCTCGGAGTGGTTAAAGTTGCTTGCGGCATCTACCCCATCTACATTAGCTACCATTAGCTTAGCATTGTATTGACCCAGGTTGATGGTAGAGATAGAACTGTATTCAAACACACCAGAACTAGAATAATTTACCGTACAACCCATGGCCCACACCGCCAGAGGTAAGAGTAACCAGTAGTGCCACTTAGCGGTGGCCCTTTTAAGGTAAAGGACTATAACGGGTATAAGTAAAAGACTCGGCAAAAAAACAGGCTTTAGGAACAAACCCAATCCCCACAAAAGAGAGATGTAAAAGATTTTCTGATACGTTGAGGTATTGTGGCTGTGGTATACAAGTACTGTGCTGGTAACAGCAGCAGCCACCAATAGGTCTGCCATGTGTAATGTGGTGTGTATGGTAAAGGCAATGTGTAACAGAAATAAGAGGATGTAACTCAAAAAAGCGGCTTTTTTTCGGATAAATAGACTCAATATGTGCAACCCTAAAAAAAATAATAGGACATACAAAAGCACTGTAGATACAAGAATTAGGTGCTCATTTTGCTGTTGAAAAAGCAGAAAAATGGGGTAGCCTAACGTACGCTTACTATACAATCTATAGTCTACGGGTTGGTTGGAGTTTCCTCCATACAAAATGTTGTTTTTCAGCAAGTTGTCTGCTGCGTATTGATACTCTATGGTGTCATTGAGTGGTGGTGCTGGTTTGCAATAGTGGTAGGCGATGGTTGCCACAAGAGCAACCATCAACAGAGATAGAGAGAAAATAAAACGCTTCGCCATGGCTACAAATCTCAGGTAAAATATGTGATTTTTATAAACAGTATTTATGAAGAATGCTTAAGATGGATACCTTTGCTATAACTTAAACCTTAAAAACAAGTAAAATGAAAAAACTTTACACTTTATTATCTTTAGTGTT
>CAWVTO010000013.1:0-17857 GCA_963932895.1 uncultured bacterium | reverse complement strand
AATAATGTGCACAGAACTACACTATACTTAGACCATTTCATGGCCCAAAGTTAAAACAATCTAAGATAATTACCTTGCTTGAAGGCAAGTCCTTCTAACGTAATGTATTGATACGCACAATTAAACACAGTTTCGTTGCAATCATTTACAATACCATACTCATCTTCTTGTCGTACAATTATTCTCTCTAAACTCAAGATACGAGGTGGCAGGTCGTAAATGAAGGGTAATTTTAAATTGCCTCGTATATCATACGCTCCCCACAACCCTTCGTGCGACTGCACGGCAATAAGTCCAAATTTTGGCAACTGTACACGTGCAAATTTGAACGGAACTATGAGCTGCATTCTATCATTGATAACGCTTCTATTAAAACTATCTCCTACTATAGCATACCCCCCAATAAAATTACTTGCTTCTGCAAATACATACGGGGTCAGTTCCGCACCTTTCTCATCTATGTAAGCATATAAATCTCCTTGAGCAACGAAGGCTTTCCCTTCTGCTAACATACTCACTTCGGTATACACATAACCGGAAAGAAGCATGCTATCCATGGCTATTGCTTTGTAGCCATTATTCGGGTGAGACTTCACATGCCAATGCTGTGCAGTGCAAAATAGGGTGCACATTACTAGTACCAAAGCAGTAGTGACAGACCTCATTCTATTTCTTTAAATGTTAACTCGTCACCCACAAACCAATGTCCATTTAGCACTATGGCAAGGTATTTTAATTCATACGTATTTTTACGTCTAGTTAGTAGCACCGTAACATAACAATATCGATTGCCTTTTTCATCTGTAGCGTAGTCATAAGACGATTCACCCAGCACTATTTTCTTTAGGTGAATCTTATTCTTCTCTACGTATTTCAATGCTTTTTTATAGTCTTTTTGCAGCAATCGCAACATTAGCTGCTGCCTATAGAGCACTTGCTCCGGTCTATATTCTATAGCCAACGTATCAAAAGTAGCTCTCAGGTACTTTACCTGTGGCACAAATGGTTTTAGACTACTCAAATTTTGCGTTAAAAAAGCTCTGTAAAAAGTATCGCACATGGCAGGCAAAGAGTCATAGATCACATTGATTTTTTTCGCAGTATCTGGTCTATGGTCTTTGAGCACATACAGTTGTGCTTGCCCATAGGCTGATAATAAAATAAATATGCCTAAAATTATATTCCGCATGGCGTACTTCTACAAAGCAAATTTACAGCCAAAGATTTAAGACCCGGGTGTTTATTCTAACTAAATCATCTTTTATAAATGAACAAGAGCACTTGAGCTGTTACCTAGGTTCGGAATAGTGTATTATGCTTCTGAATATTCCAAATGGCGACCATACGTGTAGACTGAGATAATTATGGCGTATTGGTTTAACTATGCATATCTTTGCAAAATGGCATTATTAAGCAAACACCTATACATTTCACTATGTTTTATTTTGATACTCAGCGGTTGTAGTGAGACTGCTAAAAATGAAAAGATAACGATACTAGCTACTACCGGAATAGTAGGCGACTGCATTAGCCAAATAGTAGGAGACAAAGCGGTAGTTGTATCGCTAATGGGTGCGGGAGTAGACCCACACCTCTATAGAGCTAGCCAAGGAGATATAGAAAAACTAATAACGGCAGACATCATCGTGTACAGTGGATTACATCTAGAAGGCAAAATGGCCAAAATGCTAGAAAACTATGCAGAACAAAAACCAACCTTTGCCGTAGGTCAATATGTAGACAAAACGCAGCTAAAAAGAGTAGATAAAACTTCTAGTTTAGTAGATCCGCATATCTGGTTTGGGCCACAACAATGGCTACAAGGGCTAGAAGGTGTAGCAAATGAACTTGATCAAATAGCAGGACTGGAAGGAACACTAGAGAACTACGCAACATATAAGCTCGAGATAGAGCAAATTACTAAAAAACTAAAAGAGGATCTCGCCCAAAATCTACCGGATAGCAGCAAACGAATACTAATAACCAGTCACGATGCTTTTGAGTATTTTGGGAGTGCCTTTGGTTTTGAGGTAAGGGGATTGCAAGGCATATCTACAGCGGCAGAGTATGGTACTAAGGATGTGAAAAATCTTGTAGATTTTGTCATAGCTAACAACATAAAAGCTGTATTTGTAGAAACTAGCGTAAGTGACAAAAACCTAAAAGCTGTAATAGAAGCTGCCCATGCACGCGATTACCAATTGGGCATAGGAGGCACACTGTATAGCGATGCGTTGGGAGAAAAAGGAACTCCTTCTGGCACCTACAAAGGCATGCTCGAAGCGAATGTAAACACCATAATAAAAGGACTGAAATGAGCAATTCTACCATAATAAAAGGACTGAAATGAGCAATTCTACCATAATAGAAGCACATAATCTGACTGTAGTATACGGGAGAAAGCCTGCACTTTGGAATGTCGATTTTGAATTGCCAGAGAAACAGGTAATTGGCATAATGGGACCAAACGGCAGTGGAAAAAGCACGCTACTAAAATCTATAATGGGCGTAGTAGAACCTACCAGTGGATTTACCAAAGTATATGACCAAGAACTGGGTAACGTAAGAGATAGAGTAAGCTATGTGCCTCAACGGCAAGATATAGACTGGGATTTTCCAGCAAGTGTATGGGACATCGTTTCTATGGGAAGATTTCAAAAAAGAGGACTTTTCAAAAAACTAACTGCCGAAGACAAAGACATAATCACAGAAAGCCTAGAAAAAGTAAACATGCTAGGCTTTTCCAAAAGACAAATAAGCCAACTAAGTGGCGGTCAACAACAACGGGTATTTTTGGCTCGTGCCATTGCACAGCAAGGCGATTTATTTCTAATGGATGAGCCATTTGCAGGAGTGGATATTGCCACAGAAGAAATGATTGTTTCTCTGCTCAAAGAGATGAAAAATGCAGGAAAAACACTGGTAATCGTTCATCATGATCTACATACCGCTCAGTCTTACTTTGATCACTTGGTATTGCTTAATACACGGCTTGTAGCTAGCGGGCCAACCAAGGATGTATTTACAGACCAAATACTAACTGACACCTATGGAGGTAAGCTAACTACCATAGCCAAAATAAGTCAGGAATTGGAAAATAAAGAATTTCCCATTCGTTCTAAATAAGTATGGGCGTATGGGAACATATCACCACTTTTTTTAGTGCAGAGAACTATACACTGTTTGTAGTAAGTATTGGCTCTGGCATTCTTTGTTTGGCTGCTGGGGTGGTAGGTACATTTACTTATTTGCGAAAGAGAGCTTTGGTTGGCGACGTAATATCTCACTCTGTACTACCAGGGATAGCCATAGCATTCATGCTTACGGGCATTAAGAATCCCATATATTTTCTTCTAGGAGCTATAGTATCTGGGCTCATAAGCATATGGATAGTAGACTACGTACAAGCTAAATCTAAGCTCAAACTGGACACCATTCTAGCACTTACGCTTAGTGTATTCTTTGGAGTAGGTGTTGTTTTGCTAACAAAAATACAGCATGGTGGCAATGCCGCTCAAAGTGGTTTAGATAGCTTTTTATTCGGCAAAGCCGCAAGCATGAACCTGTTAGATGTGAAATTATTTTCAGTCATTGCTATTATTAACGTGGCGTGTATTGCTATGTTTTTAAGAAGTTTTAGCCTGATTAGCTTTGACGAGAGCTATGCAAAAGGGATTGGTTTTAATGTAAAATTTTTAAAGGGTTTTTTGGCATTGCTCACGGTTATGACGGTAGCTATAGGCGTGCAAGCCGTAGGTGTCGTACTTATGGCGGCCTTACTCATAACCCCTGCAGCAGGTGCACGGTACCTTACCAATTCTATACCACGAATGCTCCTATTCTCAGGTAGTTTTGGTTTTGCCAGTGGACTCATAGGAGTATCTATTAGCTATAGTGGAACAGGCATGCCCACCGGTCCTTGGATTGTAATAGTACTATCTGCATTTGCTTTAGTTGCCATTCTCTTTGGAAAGAAACGCGGTGTATTTGCACGTATGCGAGTACGGAAAAATAACCACATAAAAATAAACAATGAAAATGTCTTAAAGGACATCTACAAGGTTGGTGCACAAGGCACTAAAACAATAACTATTGCCGAGCTAATTAAGAAAGAAAAATACCCGCCTAAATTGCTAATTACTACACTTAAGCGGCTCGAAAAAATAGACCTTGTGGGCTTGGTAAGGGGAATGATCATATTAAGTGACAAGGGCAGATTGGCTGCAAGAGAAGTCATCCGTAAGCACCGCTTGTGGGAGATATATTTGAGCAAGTATTTTCAGCTAGATGCAGATCACTTGCATGATGACGCCGAGGGGATAGAACATGTCATTACACCCGAAATAGAAATAGAGCTAATTAAACTCCTTGAGCGTCCGGAGAAAGATCCACACCAAAGCGAAGTACCCTACTAATGAATGATTTTTATATCATATTCACGGCAAGCTTAGTGGCTATCAATTGTGCCCTAATGGGCAGTTTCTTGGTAATGCGGAGAATGGTAATGATTGGGGATGCCATTAGTCATGCGGTATTACCCGGCATTTTCATAGCCTATTATGTAAGTGGGTCTACAGCCAGCATACCCATACTCATTGGAGCTGCTCTAAGTGGAATACTTGCAACCCTGATGATAGAATGGCTTACAGCAAAAGCTCGTCTGCAAAGCGATGCTGCTATCGGTATATCCTACACGTTACTCTTTGCCATTGGCGTGGTGCTAATATCCAAATTTGGTGCTAATGCAGATTTAGACCAACAATGCGTTCTCTACGGAGAGATTGAATACGTCTCCTTATGGTTGCAGCCGATTATAGGTGGGTTATACCTCCCTCAACAAGCCATTATTTTAGCCATGGTGTGTGTTGTTCTAATTATCGCAATAACGATTGGCTACAGAGGCCTTTTCCTAACTACTTTCGACCCTAACTTTGCTATATCTACAGGCGTGGCCGTTACTTTTTGGCATTACTTTCTGATGAGCGGAGTATCGCTAACTACAGTAGTCAGTTTTGAGTCTGTTGGGGCTATTCTAGTTATTGCATTTCTATCTGGACCACCTGCTATTGCCTATCTCTTAACAGAGAACTTTAAGAAAATGCTTGTTTTGGCCTGCTTGACAGGTATAGCCTGCTCCGCTGGAGGATATTATGCTGCCAAATGGCTCAATGTGAGCGTAGCTGGGAGTATATCAACGGTCATCGGGATAGTCTTTCTAATTGTTTTTGTGATTACATCCGTACGAAAAAGTAAGTTAGATGTAATATCTTCCTAAAAAAAGTGTCATTGCTGAACTTCTGTTCATAGAGTCGTGTTGTATCTGCTTATAATTGTAGAGCATTTTAATACATTGTTATTCATTCGCAAGCATATCATCCTCTTGGTATTGGTTCTATTTGTAGCTAATACATTACGGGCTCAAGATAGTTCTAGTCTTTTTACGCTCGAGGCTCAAGACTGGACTATAGCAAATGCACAAAACCTGGAAGAGGCCCTAATACTCCTGCCTGGTATGCATCACTACGTCCAAAATAACAGTAGTCAAACTAGCTTTGGGACACTTTCTATGGGGCAAATAGCCATTTTTAAAAATGACATACCATTAGCCCTAGACCAAAACGTTGGTTTTAATCTAAGAGCCGTACCCCTATGGGATATAGAACGAATAGAGGTACACGTAGCGTCCGTGAATAATCTTGTAAAGAATAGTAGTACGCTCGTAATAAAACTATATACCCCTGCCTACAAAAAGCAAAGTATATGGGGATCTACGCAGCTGGTCACTAGTTCTGCAAACGACTTAAGCACCGGAATAGAAGTGGGTGCTAGCAACATCAGACACAATATCAATATTGGGGTCAACAGAACATTTCAGGGTGCTTTGTGTGAAACAGAAGGAGTACGAGGCACCTTATTAGGAGCAGAAGAAAGGCTAGACCTAAACCTCCGGTACCGCTACAATATAGTTGGTTCTGTAGTACTCGATGTACACAGTGACAATTCTTTGCTCGAGTCTCGCAGTAAAGGTCGTGTAATACCCAATACTACACGAGCAAGAGATCTCAATTCCAGTTTCAGCAATCACTCCATAAGCAGTTCACTCTTTGCCCCAATTTCTAAGAATCATAGTATTCGATTATCAGGCAAGGTACACCGTTTCAATAATGAACACAAATTAATAGACAAAGACCTCAATAATGGCGAAACACAAGAAAACACCTCCATCGAAAAAGAACTAAGTACGGGTTATGACTATGGCTACATGAGGCTAGAACTGTCATCCAATGATAAGCGTTTAAACTATAGTTCAGGTATAGAACTATCCAATACTAGAGACAATACTTTCAGCAATATTAATGCAGTAGCTACAGAGTACTCAGATTACTCCGCATTTGCCAATTTTCAATACCAACGAAAGAATACCATGCTTCTAAAAGGTGGGGCAAAACTACTGACAAATAGCCTTAGCGGTTCACATTTTATGCCTTACGGCAGCGTGGCATTTGCTCCCAGCAAAGTAGTACAATTTACCGGGAGCTATATACGTTCTCTATCCTACCCACGTTTCAGTTCTATATTTTATGATGCAGACATGAATCATGGGATAGCGGGCAATATCCAGCTAAATCCTCTAATACAAAACACTGTTGGTGTCAACCTAAAACTTGGCAAGAACAGTTTACAAGCCCAATCTGGCCTACTTTATGTACAAAGCAACAATATAGTGCGAGTTTCTAAAAACGCTACATTTGAGAATATTGGGAATAGCAGCACAACTACATTATATGCAGTAGTAAAATACAAAGACGACATTTGGGATATACGTCCACACATGGTTTTACACAGCAATAATTTTGTGAAAGACAGCTTGGGATTATCATTTTTACATCCACAAATCGGCATTACGGCTAAAGCCAAAATTCCAAAGCTTGGCACGACACTTGGCTTACTTTTCAGACACAGTGGAGCCAATACAGTCTTAACAAGAAATGCTGACGTGATTTATCAAACGGATATTAAAGCCATAGGAAGAGTCTCTCTCTACATTAGTCAACCGTTGTTTCACGACAAACTCCAGATTGCATTTGGTGTTAATAATCTGAGTAATGAGATTTTAGTAGAAAGGAATAGATACAGATTAGAACAACTTAGTAGTATATTGCAAGAAAGTACCTCAGTAGTCGCTGCCAGAAATAGAGCGTTCACTATACGTATAAACTACCATCTGTGAGAATATATATCTTCTGCATATCGACACTTATCCTGCTCAGTTCTTGTTTTGAACCGGATGAAGTCCTACCTCTCGTGCCGAATGAGATGGTGACTATTGAGACAGATCTATCCCAAAGACAGGCAACATTTGTAGATCTACAAGATATCAATCCAAGCACAAATTCAGTGTTCAAAGATTGGCAATTGAAGTTTCAAAACGATGCGAACGGCTGGGCCATATACCTAAATACACTTAGTAAAGTAACCGTGTACAATACGCGAACCACAAGCTACGATAGTATTACCGCATCCTTCTCTCTTGAGGATATCTCTTGGCACCTAGACATACCCACCAGCTCTGGTGCATATCCAGCAATTGGCATGTGGGGAGATTTCTCATTTTCAGCACCCCAATCTTACAAAGATGTGTATCTTGTACAATGGATTCACAATGGCCTTACCGAAGTATACAAGCTCCAAATATTAGATGCCCTCGAGGGGGCGTATCAGATAAAATACGGCAGTCTTGACGGGCAGTACACAAACACTGTATGGATAGAAAAAAATACAAATCGCCAGCACAGTTACTTCTCACTTGCAGAAAACAAGATCTTGCCAAATGCAGAGCCACCAAGAGATGAATGGACGATCTGCTTTACTTATTTAACAGATTCTATCACAAAACACATGAACTCTCCGTATATCCCTACAGTCAACAAAGACTATGGTATCTACCAAGGATTGATAATAAACAGAGTTACAAGCTCCATCTATATAGATACCATTAGACATCTCGACGAAATAAATTACTTCAACTCCAAAAGCTTGCCTTACGATGAAATAGATGAGCTATATAATATTTTTAGTAAGTGGGATATACTTACAGAGAGCCTAGTTGTAGATGAGAAAGTAATAGTCATAGTAAAAAATAGAGCTAATCTTTTTGCAATAAAACCTATTGCCCTTGAGCGAACACCGATTAGTAGTTTTATACTACGCTTGGAGGTAAAGAAACTCTAGTCCCAAGTTAATGTGGCCCCTGAAAAGGTGCCAGAACTCATCAACAATACATTTGCTCCCGCAACATACTTCTTACGCACCACCTTTTCCAGCAAATTTTTATCTGTAATTACATCTACATTTCCAAAACACTCAGCAACATATTCAGCACTCAGTACAGGCATTTTTTTATGCTCAAAAACGCCTTCACTAAAAAATACAATAGCCTTGTCTGCTGGGTTCATGCTGTCTTTATAGAGTGGCAAAAAATCCTTGGTAAGGCTACTAAAAGTGTGCAATTCAAATACGGCCAATAAATCTCCTTCATAGGTCTCTTTGATAGCAGCAGTTGTAGCTTTGAGTTTGCTCGGCGAATGTGCAAAATCTCTATAAACTACTTGTTTGCTATTTTCTGCAATTTTCTCCATTCTGCGACCCGCTCCGCTAAAGTCTGCCGCAGCAGTATAGAATTCATCATGGCTAATCCCTATTTCGCTACACACCAACTCAGCGGCTCGCAGATTCTCCAAATTGTGCTTGCCAACTATGCTAAGAGTATATTGAGCTCCCTCAAGTGTTAATCGTGTGCCAGACTTGTCAGAAAAATACGTAGGTGTGTCGTATTGCTCATTGGCTACTTCTGTGTTTTTACTCAGCTCCGCTAGAGTCTCGTCACCTGCATACCAGAAGTATTTAGTGTCGTCCGTGTGTGTTTCTATAAAGGCTTTGAACGTATCTACATACAACTCCCAAGTAGGAAATACATTGATATGATCGTAGGCAATACCTGTAATAATAGACACGTGTGGTTGGTACCATAAGAACTTAGACCGCAGGTCCAGTGGTGACGTCAAGTATTCATCTCCTTCTATTATTATCAACGGAGCGTCAGATAATTTCACAGACAAGTCAAAACCTTCAATAGAGCTTCCTACCACATAGTCAAAATCACGATTCAGTTTACTCAATACATGCATTATCATAGCAGTAGTCGTAGTTTTACCATGGCTCCCCGCTACTACTATTCGTTTCTTTTCCTTGGCCTCTAGTGCAATAAATTCAGGAAACGATAGAATAGATAAACCAAGCTCTTGTGCCTTTATGAGCTCTGGATTATTGGCACGTGCGTGCATCCCTAATATAATGAAGTCAATGTCTGCAGTAATACTATCTGCATCCCAACCTATGGTCTGAGGGTACAATCCTGCTTTCTCAAGATTCGCTTTCGCCGGATCATAGATAGCATCATCGCTACCCGTTACGCTATATTTCCTATTGCTCAGGGCTATTGCTAAATTATGCATTATAGCTCCACCTATGGCTATCACGTGTATCCGTTTCATTGTTTCGTTCATATACCTTTACAAAAATACAGTTGTGTACAGGGGATATACCGCTTAGAAATACCCAACCCGACATATCTGTCTTTTTTTGATTACAAAAAGGACCACAAAACGAGTGAAATTACAATCCTTAGACTGTGTCCTTTAGATTGCAGATACTTTTACATGATTCTAAAATACCTTAATTTGCACTACCACATGTTATCAGCAATACTACCCATATACAATGAGGAACAAGGAATAGAGGCATTCGCTGCAACTCTAATTTTTGAACTAAAGAAGTGTACCACATCATTCGAACTTATATTCGTAAATGATGGAAGTACAGACAATTCATTGGAAATAATAAAGAAAATATGCCAATCTACGGTAGAGGCAAAATACATTAATCTTAGCAGAAATTTTGGTCACCAAGTAGCGGTATCTGCTGGAATAGACTATGCACAAGGAGACTGTGTGTTGCTCATAGACAGCGACGGGCAAGACCCGCCAGAAGCTGTGGCATCTATGCTAGCCAAAATGCAGGAAGGTTATGATGTGGTGTACGCCAAACGGGCCAAACGAGCAGATGAATCTTTTCTCAAAAAGGCTACAGCAAAAGCCTTTTATCATATTCTAAATAAAATAACCAGCATAGAAATCCCTGTAGATACTGGCGATTTTAGAGTAATGAACCGAAAAGTCGTAGATGCCCTAAAAAGAATGCCAGAGAAGCAACGCTACCTCAGAGGGCAGATAGCTTGGCTAGGTTTTAAGCAAACCTATATTACCTACGAGCGAAAAGGACGTAATGCGGGAGAAACAGGCTATACATATCGTAAGATGATCCATTTAGCTCTTGACGCAATTACTTCATTTTCCAATTGGCCTCTACGCCTAGCTACTATATCTGGTTTTGCTTGTGCTGTTCTTGGCCTATTTTTGATCCTGTACACACTTTATGCTCGCTTTATTCTGAATGAGTATGAGCCCGGCTGGCCTTCACTTATGGTTACCATTGTGTTTTTAGGAGGCATCCAACTCTTAGGGATCGGTATGATTGGAGAATACATCAGCCGAATAAATGACAACGTAAAGAACCGTCCACTTTACCTTGTAGACGAAACAGATATAGACCGAGATGCATAGCATAGAACCCTTTTTCTTGTGGCGGGATATATACAACTCCCAAGACGACCCCAATGCCCTAAATTATAAGGAAGTATCCTCAGAATTTCACTATACCAATAAGGTGTACAACTACCTACTGCATCCTCAATGGGATAATTTTGGGAGCGAAACGCTATTCTACAAATTACTCTATGCAGACTATGAGCAGCAGTTTTGTGTCATAGAGTTCATAGGCGAGTGGAATGACGCTATAAACAACGATGTCATGCAGCTCAAAGGAGAGTTAATCGATCATCTCGTAGACTGCGGAATCCAAAATTTTGCATTAATCTTTGAGAATGTAATCAACTTTCACGCAGATATAGATGACTACTACCAGGAGTGGAAAGAGGATATAGAAGGAGGTATCTATGTGATAAATGCATTGCCCCATGTGATAGACGAACTAAAGAACTATAACCTGCAGCACTCCCTTAGCTTTGGAGGGTGGTTAAATGATGTAAACTGGAGAAAATCCAAGCCTGATCAGCTTCTGGAGCTTCTAGAAACCAAGTACCTTGATATTTAAATTTTTAGACCTCAGTCTGCACAAGTATATTGCTCTACTTTTTGCACACTGAAGCTGTAAATGAAAGTACCACAGGAGTCCAAATACAAGCTAATATTTAGCGTACATAAACACCCGCAATTGGGCGTGCTCGTACATCCGTATATAGTCGCATATACTTCTGTAGATACACTCTCATTAACCTACCAAAAAGTTTTCTCTGGCAATGCGTCTTACTACACTAAACTAAGCCCACTGGAACTAAAACAGGTAGCAGCGTTAGATGAGCTGATGGTAGAACATATCATCCGAAAATTTTCGCCTAAACAAAAAATAAGACCCAAAGAATATTTTCAAAAGCACTTTGATAAGGAGATTTTCAAAACCAAAATAAGACCCTACATTGAAAAGTCCATAGTAAAATGGCTTGGTCACATACCTGTAGAAAGTAAAAGTATCTATGTGGCAGATGACATTAACCCTGCGGCATTTTCGGTACGTATCAAAAAAGACTATACCAAAGTACTTTTCCATTTTAGGCGTAATGAAAATGGCACCTCGTACTTCATAACCATAAAACACGAGGAGGAGCGTATCCCTTACATGAAACTAGGGGCTCTTTTGCTCTCGCAAAATCCTGCTCGTATGATTGTGAACGGAAATCTATACAAATTTTATGATTTTGTAGATGGCAGCAAACTGGCCGTTTTTATCAATAAAAAATACGTACACGTAAAACCTGAAAATGAGCAAATTTACTATACCAAATTTGTACAGCCACTGCTGGAGACGGCACCCGTTTTCGCACAAGGTTTCGAGATAGAAACAAAAAAAGATGATGCGACACCACTACTAAAATTAACTACACAAAATGGCATATATGGTTTTAAACTACTCATAGGCTATGGCAAAGACAGGTTTGAATATGGGGCAGATAAGTTGTTTCATTCGAAATTGGATTGGGAAGGAAATGAGCCCAAATTCACCAAGTATAAACGGTCTCAAATATGGGAGTCCAATAGGGTAAATGCTTTAGCAGAACTCAACCTTCAAAACACTTCTCGCAACTTCTTCTGTTTAGAAAACACAGACCTTCCCACTGCATTAGACTGGCTTCGCGAACACAAGGCCGTGCTCCTTTCTGGTCACTTCCAAATTGAAACAACCTTAGACTTCGTCTATAGTACAGAATTGCCCACTCTGAATTATAACATTAGTGATAAAATAGATTGGTTTGATCTCAATGTGCAGATTACCATTGGCCAGCAAGTAATACCTTTTGCTGCCATAGTAAAGGAAATGAAAAAGGGCCATGACCGTATGGTATTAGACAACGGCGAGATGTTCGTTTTCCCACAAGAATGGTTTGCCTTAGGCGAATCGCTAATAAACCAACGCAGCAAAGACAACACCTATAGCATAAAAAAGTATCAACTTGATGTACTAAGTCTTATAAAGTCCAAAGAGATAAAAGAGCACCTTGTGCAATTGGTAGATATAAAAAAAGAAAAGCCCCATAAGCTTTTCTTAGGCAAATTGCGGCCATACCAAGTACAGGGATTAAGCTGGCTTATATTCATACACAACAACCGATTTGGCGGAATACTTGCAGACGACATGGGTCTGGGAAAGACAATCCAAACCCTAGCCTTTTTACAAAAAATAAAACATACTAATACCAATAATGCAAGTCAATTTCTGCTTGTAGCTCCCACCTCACTATTATACAATTGGATGCAAGAAATCGCTACATTCACCCCAGAGCTTACAGTAGCCATGCACGCAGGCTCCAAAAGAGCTAAAATAGCTGAAGACTTCCCTAAGACGGATATTTTACTTACCACATATGGTGTCATCAGAAATGATATTGAGTCTTTTGAGGAAATTCTATTTGATGTAGTGGTCTTGGATGAGAGTCAAAACATAAAAAATACCAGTGCCAAGACTACGCAGTATATCAACAAGCTACAAGCAAACACCCGTATAGCTTTAACGGGTACTCCAATCGAGAATACCATACGTGATCTATGGAGCCAAATGAATTTTTTGAATAAGGGACTACTTGGCTCTCTCAAACAATTTGAAGAAAAATACGCAAAGCCTATAGAAAAAAACGAAGATCGTAAAAAGGCTGTGGAGCTGCAAAAAATCATAAAGCCATTCTTACTAAGGCGTACCAAAGAAGAGGTGGCAACAGACTTGCCTCCTATGACAGAGAAAGTAATAAGCTGCCCCATGACCGAAGAGCAAGCCAAGTACTATGAAGAAGTTAAATCTAAATACCGCAACAGTATTACAGATATGGTAAAAGATAAAGGAATGCAAAAGTCACGTTTCTCTATACTACAAGGTTTGTCTAAGCTAAGACAAATAGCAAACCACCCGTATCTTACGGATAAAGAATATACGGGAAGCAGTGGCAAGCACGATTTACTCATACAAAAAATAAGTAACGCTATATCAGACGGACATAAAGTGCTTGTTTTCTCACAGTTTGTATCCTATCTCGACTTGCTTGAGCGAGACCTCAAGGCCGATTTGCCTTACTACCGCCTTACCGGTAGCACTACCAAAGAGAAAAGGGCACACTATGTACGCGAGTTTCAAAAGACACCAGATCCCAGTGTTTTTCTTATCTCACTAAAAGCAGGAGGTACAGGGCTTAATCTCACTGCGGCCGACTATGTTTTCATAGTAGATCCGTGGTGGAATCCAGCTACAGAAGCACAAGCTCGTGATCGTACACATCGCATAGGGCAACAGCAAAGCGTATTCAGCTATAAGTTCATCTCCAAAGATACTATAGAAGAAAAAATAACGCAGCTGCAGCACAAAAAGCAAGGATTCTCCAAAGATCTAATTGTTACAGAGAACAATATATTATCCAATCTTGACATTTCTGAGCTTAGAACATTGTTAGCTTAAATATTTTATCAGTATTTTTGTTTTCTTAAAATACACAACATGAAAAAAATATTCACTTTATTGCTCGTTGTAATAACAGCAACAACCTTTGCTCAAATTGATTTAGCAATAAAATCAGTAGATCAGCCAACTTACATCCAAGATAATCCAGATGGTGCTACAACAAATTTTAATCTCCAATTTACCCTGACTAACAAAGGAGATGCATTGTCTCCAGGCGATACGATAGTTTATGTTTTCGCAATCATCAATAGAGATGCTAATCCAAATGGGTTTATCCTAGAACCATTTAGCACAGTTTTAATATTGGGACAAGCATTAGCAACTGGGGTAGACATAACTACTCCAGTTAGAGACATTCAACTCACTGGAATCGTGGGTCAAACTACCAATATAGACTTGGCACTCTCGGCTTATGTATTCAACCGTACTTCATCTCCAGTAGATGCAGATTCTACTGACAATACACTCCTAGAGTCTATTCTTTGGGAAAAACAATACGGTGCTTCTGTAGCAAATCTTACCTACAATGAAAATATTGCTGCTTATCCAAATCCAGCGAGTGATGTTTTAAACGTAAATCTCTTGTTTGCTAAAAGCAAAGATGTACAGGTAGAGCTTTTTGACATTAGCGGTAAAATTGCTACAACTCAAGAAAATACAACAGCCGTATCACCAACACACCATAAACTGGATGTATCAGGACTTGAAAAAGGAGTATATATACTAAAAGTGACCAATGGCTCAGAGATAAGCACAAGAAAAGTGACTATCACACACTAATCACTTTCATTCAAAACAGATATAAAAAGCCGTCTCGTCATCACAAACGAGGCGGCTTTTTTGTGCAATATGACTAAGTTTGCCAAAACACAACCAAGAGCAACACTACACAATGGCAGGACATAGCAAATGGGCTAACATAAAGCATAGAAAGGCAGCTCAAGATAAAAAAAGAGCAAAAGTTTGGACACGGATAATAAGAGAGATAACGATAGCTGCTCGTGACAATGGACCAGACCTTGATTCTAATCCTGCACTGCGACTGGCTGTTCTAAACGGTAAAGGGGCCAATCTACCCAAAGACACCATAGAGCGTGCTATAAAAAAAGGAAGTGGTGCCGAGGCCGCAAACTTGCAACGCCACACGTATGAAGGCTACGGACCACACGGAATAGCTATATTTCTAGATACCACTACCGAAAACATTAATAGAACAGTTGCCAACATTCGCTCTATTTTTTCTAAAAATAACGGCAGTCTGGGTACCAACGGATCACTTAGTTTTATTTTTAATACCAAGGGAGTATTTGTCATATCCAATGAAACCATACAAGATATGGATGCAGATGAGCTGGAACTCGAGCTAATAGAAGGTGGTGCCGAAGAAGTAGAAAAAGAGGAAGAGACAACGTCTATCTTCACCAACTTTGAAGACTTTGGAACAATGCAGAGCAAACTGGCAGAGCTTGGTCTAGAAGCTACATCTACAGAGATACAGCAGCTACCAACAACAACTACTGCACTAACGGTAGACCAAGCTATGGAAGTACTGAAGATCATAGATAAATTTGAAGACGACGACGATATACAAGCAGTATATCACAATATGGAACTAACAGATGAGCTTATCGAAAAGCTCGAAAACGAATAGAAGAATGAACAACCGAGAAATACTTACCCAAAAACTAACCGAAGCAAAACTAGGTGGAGGCCAAAAAAGAATTGACGCACAACACGGCAAAAATAAGCTAACAGCACATGAAAGATTGGACCTCCTACTCGATAAAAATTCATTTGAAGAAATTGGAGCATTGGTAAAACATAGAAGTACCGATTTTGGTATGGAAAAACTCCACTATCCTGGAGACGGTGTAGTAACGGGTTATGGTACCATTGGTGGTAGACTGGTCTATGTGTTTTCTCAGGATTTTACCATATTTGGCGGTTCTCTCTCTGAAACGCATGCAGAGAAAATATGTAAAGTAATGGACCTCGCGATGGAAAATGGAGCACCATTCATAGGCCTTAATGATAGTGGTGGAGCACGTATACAAGAAGGAGTAGTATCCTTGGGAGGATACGCAGATATATTTTATCGCAACACTAGAGCCAGTGGTGTAATACCGCAGCTGAGTGCTATTATGGGGCCTTGTGCAGGAGGTGCGGTTTATTCACCTGCCATTACAGATTTCATACTCATGGTAGAGGACACAAGCTACATGTTTGTGACCGGTCCCAACGTAGTGAAAACAGTAACCAACGAAGAGGTTACCTCTGAAGATCTAGGTGGAGCAAGCGTGCATAGCGAGAAAAGTGGTGTAGCACACCTTACCGCAGCTAATGATTTAGAGGCTATAGAAGACATTAAAAAGCTGCTTAGCTATATGCCTCAAAATTGTGAGGAACAAGCTCCAAAAAAAGACTACCAACTGGGCGATGAAACTCGAAATGAGTTGGCTACTATAGTGCCAGAAAGTGCAAATCAACCGTACGATATACGAGATGTAATAGGAGGTGTTATTGACAACGATTCGTTCTTTGAAGTACACGAGAACTTTGCTCCAAATATCGTGGTAGGTTTTGCCAGACTAGCAGGACGCAGCATTGGCATAGTAGCCAATCAACCTGCATACTTAGCAGGTGTACTAGACGTACCGTCCTCACAAAAAGGAGCTCGTTTTGTGCGTTTTTGCGATTGTTTTAATATTCCTCTGCTCGTATTTGAAGATGTACCTGGTTTCTTACCCGGTACAGATCAAGAATGGAATGCCATTATAACCAACGGGGCAAAGTTGCTCTACGCATTTAGCGAAGCAACCGTGCCACGTATCACCGTAATTACCCGAAAAGCGTATGGCGGTGCGTATGATGTAATGAACAGTAAGCATATTGGTGCAGATATGAATTTTGCATGGCCAAGTGCAGAGATTGCCGTAATGGGAGCCAAAGGTGCTGCTGAGATTATTTTCCGAAGAGAAATACAAGCTGCAGCCGATCCTGTAATTGCCTTAGCAGAAAAAGAAGCAGAGTATGCTGCCATATTTGCCAATCCGTATAGAGCGGCAGAGCGTGGCTTTGTAGACCAAGTAATACTGCCTGAGGAAACGCGTGTAAAACTTATAAAAGCATTTGCCATGCTCGAAAACAAGGTAGCAACTTTGCCCAAAAAGAAGCACGGCAATATTCCACTTTAAGACATACTCAAATTTATCCGTTATACTTTTTTTGGAAGGACTTTCATTTTGTTTAGTAAATTTGTAGGAGTGAAAAAAAATACATTTATACTTTTTGCCGCTATACTATTAGCTACCGCTTGTACATACAACTCTGAAGAAGAATTATATCCTACAAATGATTGCAATACCGTAGAAATGTCACTAGCTACAGACATTTCACCTATACTTGACAACTATAGCTGCAACTCATGTCACAGCTCAACCAGCAATGCAGGAGGAGTAGATTTAGAAGGCTACACTAACTTAAAAATCTGGGTAGACAATGGAAGATTACTTGGCAGTATGAAGCAGGACGGGTCTGCATCTCCTATGCCCAAAGCTGCCGATAAAATGGCACAATGCGATATAGACAAAGTAGAAGCCTGGATAACCCAAGGATCAAAGAATAATTAAATCATATGAAACGACCACTCATTTTAGTCCTATCACTACTCGTTCTAGGAGTCATCTTTTTTGTATACACATCCTTCAATAAAAAACAT
>CAWVTO010000012.1:0-17976 GCA_963932895.1 uncultured bacterium | reverse complement strand
CTAGCAATAGCGTGTAGAGAGAACCACTTGTTAAAATACTTTGGTGAAGAAAAATCAGAAGCTTGCGGTAAATGTGATATTTGCCGCCTAGCTAAAAAATCGGCACTAAAAAGTGCAGAGATTAGTAGAATCATTGATAAAATTAAAGACCTCACCGTTGATAAAAATTTGGAATTGGAGGCAATAGTTTCTTCCTTTGGCACGTTCGAAGAGAAACAGATAATAACCGTTGTCAAATGGTTGTTAGAAAATCAATACCTAATCAAAACTAATCAATTATACACTTGGAAAATAAACCAAGCGTAATAGCTACTGTCATTAACGATACGATATACGATCAACGTATGATTCGTATATGCACGTCATTATCTCAGCATTATGACGTATCGCTGTGGGGTAGAAAAAAATCTACCGAGGCTACACCAGAACGAGTATTTTCTCAAAGACGATTTTCTTTTCTACTAAAGAGCGGTCCATTGTTCTATCTAGCCTATAACATACGCATCTTTTTTGCATTGCTCGTTACCAAGGTAGATATTATACATGCGGTAGATTTAGATACGCTACCGGCCTGTTTTGCAGTGAGCAAACTACGAAAGAAGAAGCTTGTCTACGATTCTCACGAATACTTTACGGAAGTTCCAGAATTGGTCTCACGACCACGAAAACGTGCGGTATGGTTGAAAATAGAACAACTGATTCTTCCCAGAATAAAGCAAGGCATCACAGTGGGGCAAATGATAGCCAATGAGTACGAAACGAAGTACAACGTAACGTTTACCGTAGTAAAAAATAGCCCAATTCTACAAGAATTAATTATAGAAGAACCCAAAGAAAAGTACTTGCTCTACCAAGGAGCACTCAATAAGGGTAGGGGACTAGAGGCTTTAATTGGAGCTATGCCACTCGTAGATATAGTACTTAAAATAGCAGGAAGCGGAGACATGGATAATGAGCTAAAGGAAGCAGTAAAAAACTTAGGACTAGAGGAGAAGGTTACTTTTTTGGGCATGCTAAAACCTGCTGAACTACCACCCCTCACGGCTGGAGCGTTTGCGGGTATTAATGTTTCTGAAAATTTGGGTTTGAGTTATTATTACTCGCTTAACAATAAGTTTTTCGACTACATACACGCGGGATTACCCGCTATAACCAATCCATTTCCCGAGTATCAAGTACTAGATGCTGTGCACAATTGTTCTGTGTTTGCAAGTGCAGTGTCACAGGATATTGCAAATGCCGTCAATTTACTTTTAGCTGATGAACTCTTGTATGGTAAATTGAAGAAAAACTGTTTACTTGCACGCAAAGAGCTTAACTGGAGTATTGAAGAGAAGAAGCTGATAAAATTATATGCAAACATTGTCTAGAAGAATACACGTAGTTGCTTTTGATGTGCCATACCCCGCCGATTACGGTGGTGTTATAGATATATATCATAAGTTAGAAGCACTGCATGCTCAAGGGCTAGATATTGTTTTGCACATGTACCATTACGGTAGGAAAAAGAATACCGCAAAATTGAGTAAGTTTTGTGGGAGTCTTCATTACTACAAACGCAGTACATATAAAAATCCATTCATCGGCAGTTTGCCTTATATCGTAAACTCACGAGGTAGTGATGAGTTGCTTTCTCGATTGCAAAGGGACAATGCCCCAATTCTGTTTGAAGGATTGCACTGTACGTTTCACCTCTCAGCACCTTCGCTCAAACATAGATATAAAATTGTACGTACTCATAATATTGAGCACCACTACTACAAGCATTTAGAGAAATCTGAGATGCGGTATTTTAAGAAATATTTTTTTAGAATAGAGGCAGAGAAACTTCGGAAATATGAAAGTATACTAAAACATGCTAATCTCATTGCTGCAATAAGTCCTAACGATACAAAGCACTTTAGCAAGAAGTATGAAAATACAATTTACTTACCTGCTTTTCATAGTAATAATGAGATGGTCTACCCCGGAGCAAAAGGGAATTACCTTCTGTATCACGGAAACTTGGCCGTTCCAGAAAACTATACCGCTGCCATGGAACTTATTCAAAATGTCTTTAGCAAATTAGAGACTAAGTGCATTATTGCAGGTAATAACCCACCTAAAGAATTGCAACATCTGTGCGAAAGGTTTGATAATATTGAACTCAAGACGGATTTGAGTACAGACGCTATTCACAAGTTGATAGCAAATGCTCATATCAACGTATTGCATACCAATCAAAACACAGGTATCAAGCTAAAGCTACTGAATGCCTTGTACAAAGGAAAGTTTGCGGTGGTAAATCCCTTGATGGTAGAAGGAAGTGGGTTGGAAATGTTATGCTCTGTAGGCGATAATTTTGATGTGATAAAGGCTAAAATTGAAGAATATTTATTGCTAGACTACTCAGAAGCATATTTTACAAAAAGAAAAGAAACACTATTGGAGAAATTTAGCAATACCTCGGGTGCCAAAAAACTGATAGAAAGCATCCCATTCCCTAATGGAAATAAGGCTTCACGCCGTGCAGACAATAAATTAAAAGGAGGTTTATCACAATTATCTTCATTTATGTCTTACTTCTCTTTGTAATCTTTCGCTATTTAGTGAATAGGTCTACATTTGCAGACTTATAAATTAATATGGAAAGAAGCTCCACTATTGGATACGTTTTAATAATTGCACTTTTTGCTGGTTTTTGGTACCTGAACAAAGATGCTGCTCAAGAAATACAAAATGCAGAGAATAATACAGAACAGGTTATTGACTCTGTAGGCACCACATCTTCGAGTAATACAGTAATAGAGACAACAAGCAGTTCTACGGAAGACGCTGCAATACGTATTGCTACTCTTGAGGAGCAAACCACAACGCTTTCAAATGACCTTCTCACCATAGATTTTACCAGTATAGGTGGTGTTCCAAACAAGGTGAATCTCAACGAATTTAATCGATACGATTCAAGTGACCTCTTACTGTTCGAAAACAACCAAATGACACTGGGATACAGTATTCCTCTGGCTAACGGAACAGTAATAAACACGATTGACAAGGGTTTTGCGGTAACTAATCAAACGGATTCTTCTATAGAATTTACTACTGAGCTTGCAGGTGATGCTAAAATGAAACAGGCATACACATTGTCTCAAGGGTCGTATGCAGTAGACTACAAAGTAACTTTTGAAAATATGAATTCTGCTGTATCTCCTAACAACAGATATGCGGAGTTGAAGTGGAATGCAGCAATACAAGCACAAGAAAAGACATTAAAAGATGAACGTGCCGTTACCACGGTTTACTATAAATACGACTCTGACGATGATGTAGACTATCTTAGTGAGACGAGCGATGACGACGAAAAGCTAGAAGGAGGCGTAAAGTGGATTTCATTTAAGCAAAAATTCTTCAACCAAACGCTTATAAACAAGGACAAATTTGAAGAAAGCGGAATCATTATTACCTCTTTAGAGATAGAGGACTCAGACTACGTAAAAGACCTTACCGCTCAGATATTTATACCTTTAGAAGAGAACACGGTAGTAGAGGACATGGCATTGTACTATGGTCCAAACCATTACCCTACACTAAAGGCACAAGGTGTGGAACTGCAAAAAATAGTGCCGCTAGGTTGGGGTATTTTTGGCTGGGTAAACAAGTTTATTGTAATTCCAATATTCAATTGGTTGGATAATTATTTCTCTAATTATGGCTTGATTATCCTGTTGCTCACGCTTATCATTAAATCTGCGTTGTTCTTTCCAATGTACAAAACGTATAAGAGTACAGCTAAAATGAGATTGCTTAAACCAGAGCTTGATCAAATAAAGGAACGTACTGGTGATGATATGCAGAAAGCTCAACAAGAGCAGATGAAGCTATATAAGCAAGCAGGTGTGAGTCCATTAGGTGGATGCCTTCCGCAGCTTGTTCAGATGCCTATACTCTTTGCTATGTTTAGGTTTTTCCCAAGTAGCATAGAGCTAAGACAAGAAACATTGTGGTGGGCAGAGGATTTGAGTAGCTATGATAGTATCTATGACTTAGGATTTGAAATACCTTTCTATGGAGATCACGTAAGTTTATTTACACTTATGATGACGGCAGTAACAGTTCTGTATACGTATATAAATAGCCAGAATAGTGGACAAATGGTAGGGCCAATGAAAACAGTCATGTATCTTATGCCTATAATGTTCTTAGGCTTTTTTAACAACTATGCTGCTGCATTATCTTTTTATTACTTCTTATCAACGTGTATTACGGTTATTCAAAACTATGTGATTCGTAAATTTGTAATTGATGAAGACAAACTTCACAAGCAAATACAAGAGAGTAAGAAAAAGAAGGTAAAGGTGAAAAAATCTGGTCTACAAAAAAGATTGGAGGATATGGCTAAGAAAAGAGGTATTGATCCCAACTCTGGAAAAGCAAAACCCGCTACTAGCAAGGGTAAAAAGAAGAAATAATACCTTCTTTTAGTTCTGCTACCATCTTCGAGATTGGTGATACACAAGCCTAATTATATTTCCATAAACGGAAAGTATAGCTAAGATAGAGGCTGAGGTATACTTGCGTTACGCATGGGCTAACATGGAGTTGGATTCTGAAATGAGATTAGATGCATGTTCTTTTTAAACTTGCTCTGTTGACCAATAGAAACTGTGTTTAGAGTCCTGCAAGCAGGAATTCAATTTCTCTTCTAGGCAGATTATAACGTTCAGCAATTATTACGTTAGTTAGTTTTCCTTTGTACATATATGTTCCTGCTCGAATCCCCTCGTGGTTTCTTAAACATTCTTCGATACCACCGTCATTCGATATGCCCTGAAGGAGTGGGGTGAAAATATTGCTAAGTGCGTAGCTGGCAGTACGACTATATCGTGAGGCTATATTGGGCACACAGTAGTGCAACACTCCGTGCTTCTCATATACAGGCATTTTATGGTTGGTAGCTACAGAGGTCTCAAAACAGCCACCTTGATCAATACTAACGTCTATTACAATAGACTTTGGACGCATATTGCTTACCATCTCTTCTGTTACAACACAGGGACTAAGACCTATTGGGCTCCTCAATGCACCAATCGCTACATCACATTCTGATAGGGCTTTCGCCAAAATTTTGGGTATCAGTGTTGAGCTGTGTATTCTACAACCCAAGCTCTTTTCTAGTCTGCGTATCTTTTGAATGTTGTTATCAAATACTTTTACGTTTGCACCTAAACCCATGGCAGCTCTAGCGGCATATTCGCCAACGCCACCTGCCCCAATAATAACTACTTGTGTAGGTTGTATCCCGGGTATGCCACCAAAAAGTTCTCCCTTCCCAGAATTGTAGTTACTCAAGTACTCTGCAGCAATCAGTACACTTGCACGTCCAGCTATTTCGCTCATACTGCGTATAATAGGAAGCGAGCCTTCATCATCTCTCAAAAACTCATACCCAATGGCCGTAATGTTCTTTGAAAGCAATTTTTTGAGAATGACCTCTTTTGTACGTACCATGTATAAAGCACTAATTAAGATTTGACCATTCTTCATCAAGTCTATTTCCTCCTCCGTTGGTGGGGCAATTTTGAGTATCAAGTCGCAGGTATAGACTTCCTCAGGGGTCTGAGCAATGACAGCACCTACAGAGCTATAATCTATATCTGGAAAATTTGCCTTATCGCCACAATTGGATTCAATTACGACTTCGTGCCCTTGGTGCACGAGTAACTGAACAGCCATAGGTGTAAGAGGTACACGGTGCTCTTGAAAAGTTGTTTCTTTTAGGATGCCTATTCTTAGTGAATCTTGTTTCTTTTTAATTGCAAGAAGTTTTTCTTGAGGCTGTAAACTAGCTTCTCTAGCCAAGTCACCAAATGATGGATTTGAGACGTTTCCCATAAATATATTTGTTGTTGCAATATACGCTATATTTTATATAATATTGAACACTATATAGAGATGTGTGTAATACGTATATACAAAAAACGTGACCACTCTTTACTTTTGACGATAATGAAACGACATACAATTGGTTTACTTCTATTTCTAGCTCCTATTGCACTGCTGGCATCAGTAAAGGACTCTTTGTCCCAAGGAGGTGCTGTTGTACCAATTGTGATAAATGATTCAAATGAAACTGTAGATCCTGTACTTATAGATACGATAGTGAGTATAGACACAGTATTGAATATAGATGCGATAGATCCTCTGCAGAGCAGTGCTGTTTGTATTTCGCATGACATTGTGCAATTTGAGTTTAATAAGATACCGGTAACAGAAGAGCTATTCAAATACCATACAAGCACTCGGGACTTTGAGGTGCCAATGGAGTACAACAATCTAGTAAAAAGACAAATAGATTATTTTGGTACACGGTGGCAGCCTAAACTGAAAGAAATGCTTAGTAAATCTCAATATTTCTTTCCGCTGTATGAGCAGATACTTTCAGAGAATGATATGCCAATGGAGATCAAGTACCTGAGCATAATAGAGTCTGGACTCAACCCATTTGCCGGTTCTAGAGTAGGTGCGGTAGGTGCGTGGCAATTTATGCCAGCCACTGGTAGAATGTTTGATTTAGAAATCAGTAGTAAAGTAGACGAGCGTAGATCATTAGAAAAAAGTACACGAGCTGCATGTAAATATTTGAAGCAGATGAACGGCCAGTATGACGATTGGTTGGTAGCACTAGCATCGTACAATTGTGGGCCTGGCAATGTACGTAAGGCCATGAGACGTAGTGGAAGACGGGATTTTTGGGGTATGTACAATTACTTACCTCGAGAGACACAGAACTATGTTCCAAAATTTATTGCAATGACGTATATGATGAATTTTTACGATGCATATGGAATAACCCCGGCTCCTATAGCAGACTCCTTATATAGAATGGAGCAAGTCTTTTGTGAAGAAGCATTGGATTTTGAAACCATAGCAGAAAAAATCGGTGTGAACAAAGAGCGGTTGTTAAAATGCAATCCGGAGATGAAGACTACTGAAATCCCTTTTGATGGAAAAGGGTATGTACTATTTGTGCCAGAAGGCACATCACACTTGTTCTATGAACACCAACAAGACATCCAAAGCATTTCGGTGATACGCACAGAAGAAAAACGAATAGCTGAGGCAAATCGACCCAAAGTAGTTTATCATTATGTGCGTAGAGGTGAGTCTCTCATTCTCATTGCTAGAAGGCATGGTGTTACCGTTAATCAACTCAAAATGTGGAATGGTATACGTGGGAGTACTATTTATGCAAAACAACGTTTAAAAGTAAACAGAAGTTAAATCAAGTGAAGTTCCTTTTTACAACCTTATTTATCGCAACCGTATTTTCTGCTTGTACTACTACAGAAGAAGAAAAAAAAGCACTCTTACCTGAGAGTAGCGGTAGCCTCGCCGAAATAGTAGTGCTGTCAGATAAGGCAACATTGGATAGTGTCTTCCGAGTAGAAGTAGAAGCGGTATTTAGTAGGTCGTTAGATGGGCAGCCATCTCCGGGTGAGAAGGTGTTTGATATCTTATTTGCAGATGAAGACTTTTTTAGCGGGTATTTTGAGAAACATCAAAATATTTTTATTCTGCTTAGCTCTAGCAATGCCGAAAATCTTAAGAAAGTATTACCCGCTAAATTTGTAGATGGACTGCTCCAAACTCTTGTTGATAAACCAGGTATATTGGGCGTAAAGCAAACGACTGTATTTGCTCAAAATCAACATATCTTTATCGTATTGGCAGAGGATAAGGCGAGTCTATTGGGTAAGCTTAAAGCTAAGAAAGATGACCTACTGACCATTGCCAAAGACCAAGAAAATACTTCGGGTAAAAAGAAATTACTTGGCACTACTAGAGCAAAGGATGATGCGTTTTATCAAAAAAGTCTAAAAGACAGAGGTTTTGGTGTGCGTATGCCCAAAACGTATAGAGTAGCAACAGATTTAAATGATTTTGTGTGGATACGCAAAGAGATTACCAACGAAGAGAAGGAGATGAGCATTATACTCTTTGAAGCTCCGTACACATCTGTAAAAGATCTGAGTACCGAAAATTTGCTTGCTATTCGCAATGGTTATACAAAAAAACACATACCCGGTGCTATAGACAGTAGTTATATGAAATACTCTAGCGGTTTTGATCCTATACGTACAGATCAAAATTTCAAAGATAAATATGGCGTAGAAATACGTGGATGGTGGGATGTACAAGGTGACTTTATGGGTGGACCTTCTTACATACGTGCTGTAGTAGATGAGGCAAATGGTAGAATTGTATTTGCTGAAGGGTTCTTATTTTATCCCAATGAGAAGAAAGCCAAGTCTATGAGAGAATTAGAAATCTTGGTCAATACACTATCTATAAAATGATAAACATAGAAATATGGGCCTCAGGTGGAGGGACTAATGCAGATGCTATTGCGTATTACTTCGCAGAACATTCAACTATCAGCGTAAGCTGTATAGGATGCAATAGGAGAGAAGCTGGTGTTTTTGCAGTAGCACAAAAGCATTTTTTACCAACCACGTATTGGGATAGAGACTCGTGGAACACAGCCGAGATACTAAGGCAACTAAAACTACGTAAGATTGACTTCATTGTACTTGCAGGATTTTTAAAACTTGTACCCGCGGAGATTACCAAGGAATACAGTGGTAAAATTATCAATATACACCCCAGTCTACTTCCTGCGTATGGAGGTAAAAATATGTACGGAGAACACGTTCATGCTGCGGTACTTGCAGCTAAAGAAAAGAGCACAGGAATCACCATACATGAAGTAAACGAGGAGTTTGATAAAGGAAAAATGCTTGCTCAGTACACCACTGTTCTTAGTACAGATACAGAAACTATGGATTCCATAAAACAAAAGATACAAGGACTAGAGCACACCCATTTCGCTCCTACCATAGAAGCTTGGATAGTGGCTAAAACGTAAGGACAGTAAACTCTGTTCTTCTATTCTTTGCTTTTCCTTCATCCGTATCATTACTCGCTATAGGTTTGATGTCACCATAGCCTTTGTAGGTGAGTCTTTCTGTCGCTATTCCATTTTCTATAAGGTAATTGGCTACAGACTTCGCTCTGCTTTCGGATAGGGTTACGTTGTAAGCAGAACTACCAATGTTATCTGTATGTCCAGCTATTTCTATTTGTATAGCTTGATTTTCTTCCAGAAACATACGTAGTTTTTCTAGCTCGGTTTTACTTTCCTCTTTTAGCTCAAATTTATCCGTGTCAAAAAATATGTTGTTGAGCACTACGCTTTTGCCTACCTCTACTTTTTGCAAGTCTATGATTATCTCAAATGGCTCATCTTCTGGTACGTTCGGCATATCAAAGTATTCCGAGTGAAAAAGGTATCCATTCTTATCTATGGTAAGAGCATAACGTAAATCTGTTTTTAGGGAAACGATAAACAGACCCGTATTCTTATTGGTGTACGATGTGGTATTAGGACTATTGTCTAGCGGAGTCAAAATGACGCTTGTTTGCAGCGGTTCTTTGGTTTTGGCATCTCTCACTAAGCCTCTCACATAGCTCACTTTTTTTGCTTGTAGTTCTTGTGGTAACTCGAAAGTATAGATATCCAATCCACCCTTACCATCGGGCATTTTATCACTACTGTAGTAAGCAGTGCTGCCATTCCTGTTTACAATCATATTCCAATCATATCCAGTAGTGTTGATAGGATACCCTAGGTTTTTGGGTGTTTTCCAAGTGCCATCTGGGTCTAAAGATGTTACAAATAGATCACTTTTGCCCATGCCAGGATGCCCTTCTGAGCTAAAATATAACGTGGAATTATCTGAATGAATAAACGGGAATTGCTCATCTTTGGATGTATTGATGGTAGGGCCAAGATTGGTAGGCTTAGACCATCCCTCTTTACCAAAATCGGATTTCCATAAATCGATACCTCCATAACCACCTGGTCTGTCACTCGCAAAATAAAGCACACGTCCATTACTGGCTATACTGGGTTGCGATTCCCAGTATTTGGTATTTATTGGCTCTTGTAAGTTCAACGGTTCGCTCCATTTTCCTTCTCGGTCTATGGTCAGCCAAATATCGCACTGACCTTTTCCCCCGCGTCTACTACAGGATGTAAAAAAAATATAATGACCATCAGCAGATACGCTAAAAGCTCCTTCATTTTCACTGGTATTAATTGGTGGGCCAAGGTTTTTAATGGGATTCCATTCCTCTCCTTGTTTTGTGGCAAAATAAATATCTTCATTGGGCCTACTATCGCTCAAGTCTCCATTTCGCCTGGTGATGTATAGCGTTTGTTCATCTATAGAGAATGCAGGGCTATACTCTTGTTCTTTGGTATTGATACTTGAACCCATATTTCTAGGTGTAATATCTACTGGATTCTTCATTGCTTCTTTAGCAAACGAAAGGTTCATCATACGCTGCTGGGCTGCTTTAGCGTATCTGTCATTTGTTCTGTTTACTTTCAGAAACTGTGCGTAGTAGTATTCAGAAGAATCAAGTTTTTGCTGGATAAAATAGATATCGCCAAGCTCATATAGAGCAAAGTAGTGATCTGGTTTGATCGTAAGCAACGTCATATATGTTGCTATAGCTTTGTCCAGTTTATTCCTTTTTTGATAGGTGTTTGCCAAAGCATCAAAAGCGTCTATATAGCCCGGTTCCTTTTTTATAGCTTGATTAAAGTAAGATATCGCCTTGTCATACTCACCATAACCTTGTTGCTTCAATCCTTCGTTAAAAAGGCTTATCGCCTTTTTAGACGGCATCGATTGTCCTTTAGCTTGCTGTGTTGTTCCACATCCTGTGGCAATAAAAAAGAGTACGGTTAACACTCCAAGTTTTTGTCTAATTCCGTTCATATTCCAATATCTTTATATCAATTAGCTTGCCATCTTCTATGGCAAATGTCATCATTGTTCGTTTACTATGAAAGCCGTGCATTCCTATAGCTCCCGGATTAAAATGCACAAGTTCCAATTTTTTGTCTTTCATAACCTTACAAATATGTGAGTGTCCACAGATAAATAAGTCTGGTTTCAGCTCTAGCAATCGGTCTTTTACTCCTTTGGCATACTTGCCGGGGAATCCGCCTATATGTATCATATATACCGATAGCCCTTCTACTACAAAGGATAACTCTTTTGGATATATGGTTCGTACATCTCCAGCATCTATATTGCCATATACTCCACGTACGGGTTTGTGCTCTGTAAGTGCATCACTTACTTCTAACGTGCCCCAATCTCCGGCGTGCCACACCTCATCACAATTGGCCATATGCTTTTTTACCTCTGGGCTTATGAAGCTATGTGTGTCTGATATGAGTAAAATCCTTTTGATGCGGTAAAAATAAGATGGAATATGAAAAGAGTACAGCACTTTCTAAAGAGAATATCCGACATTTGACACAATGTCTATCAATTTAATACTTCTTGTGAGTATCGGTATAGTGAGCTACCTATGTTTTTCGAATAGAGAATACTATAATAGGCTACTTTTTAGTCCGTATGTTATCATACGCGAAAAGCAATGGTATAGATTTTTGTCAGCAGCTTGGGTACATGCAGATTTTATGCATTTAGCATTCAACCTATATGTCCTTTACGGTTTTGGTAATTTTCTGGAAAGTGTTTTTGTGGTGTGGTTTGGCACTGTAGGCTTAGGATACTATTTGTTCCTTTTCTTAGGTTCTGTATTAATAGCAGGTATCCCAAGCTACATAAAACACAAAGACAACTCTTCGTACGCAGCTATAGGAGCATCCGGCGGAGTAAGTGGAGTATTGTTTGCCAATATCCTCTTACAGCCGTTTAATAACCTGTATCTCTTTGGTGCTGTTCCTATTCCAGGTATAGTGTTTGGTATAGCCTACTTGGTATACTCCAATTATATGGGCAAAAAAGGAACAGATAACATTGGGCACGATGCTCATATTTGGGGAGCCATAGGAGGTATGGCTATTTTGGTGTTAATCAAACCCGCAGTTTTTACGAGCTTTATTCAGCAAATCATAGACTTGATTCCTTTTTAAAATTAAGTACTAACGTGAATTGAACAAAAAAGAGCCTTTTGATGATATCATCAAAAGGCTCTTTTACTAGTGGTTGTTTTGTTTGTGATTAGAAAGGAAGATCATCTCCTTCGTCGCTACTGAAATTTACTCCAGTAATATCATCATCTGCTGGGGCAATAGTACTTGCAGCTGGTGCACTAGTAGCAGGTCCAGCAGCACTTATTGGTTCCATTTTCCATGCTTTTATGTCTGTATACCACTTTGTGTTGTACTCTCTGCTTTCTATATTTACGGCCACTTTGAGCATATCATTCGGCTTATAACTGGCAAGCTCATCGGCTTTATCATTCCAGCAACTGATGCATATTTTCTTCGGATATTGCTCAGTAGTTTCCAATACGAAATCTTGTTTTTTCCAAGCACCACGTGTACTCGTACCTGATTGTGGTTCGAGTACTTGTACTATTTTTCCTTCTATTATTAAATTATCCATAAACGTATCTGCAAGTTTACTACGCTATCTTTATTTGCCCGTCATTTGCATGGCAAATATTTTTAAACAACTTTTGGAGTCTTGGAAATATTAATAGCATTTGGTGTAGCTGCATTCTTTAGTTTTATTGGTTCAGTATTGTTAGGCCTAGTGAATGCTGCCGTTATAGATACTGCTATCACGCGGTCTGAGAAATCTGCACTTTGGCTCGCATTGGGTGGCGTATTGCCCGAAATCCCCTATACACTAATCGCTATTTTTGGAGCTTCTTATATCGATGAGCTTGCCAATTATAAAACACACATAAGTATAGCCATGGGTATTGTTTTCATCGCTATGGGACTGGGCTATATGTTCAAAAAATCTACAGTGTTGAAACAGCAAGAAGCTACTAAAACAGGAGCTGTTGCTCATTTTATGAAAGGATTATTTCTAGCTCTTGCCAACCCAATGCTCATATTCTATTGGTCTGGTTACCTCATACTGTTTCAAGCAGGAACATTTTCAGGAGGCAAGCCTTTTTTCCTGTTTACAGATGCAGTGTTAGATCCGGTTAAATGGAGTTTCTCACTTGGTGCCGCAGCGGGTGCATTTCTTATTCTATTTATTTATATAAAACTAAGTACCATATACAAAGACCAATTGCTAAAGTTGATCGGTGACAAGCTCTCCAATATTATTGGGTTTGTTTTTATAGCTATGGGTATATTTACCATCATTAAAAATGCGGTATAGCGTACTCTTTTTCTGTGTTCTAATTACGGTATCTTTTTATGGTCAGATTCCTGCCAAGCGGTACAGATGGAAACAACTAGGACCAATCGTCACGCCGCCTTCCAATACCGATGTTGGAAAATCTACTGCGGTAGGTTTAGGATGGGTGCAAGATGTGCTTATTACAGATAATGATTGGTACGCTGGGTCTATGACCGGAGGACTCTACAGGTCTAGTAATAGCGGCAAAAAATGGAAAAAGGTAGATGATGACACTTTGCAATTGGGAACCTTATGCCTGTTAAACGTAGGGGATACTATTTTTCGTGGTACAGGATTAACGCATTATGACGAAGATTTTGGTGTAGGCCTACTGTATAGTGTGAATAGAGGTAGAACCTGGAATCCTACTGGGTTGCAGTTTTCTCCGCTAGACAAACAGCCGCTTTGGGATGTAGATGCTGATAAAAACGGTAACATGTTGGCTTGCACACCAAATGAGATATATGTTAGTACGGATGCTAGCAAAACATGGAAACGCGTCTATCGTGATGAAACGTGTGATTTTAGGGAAGTACATATAGACATGAGCGGTAATCTGTGGGTTTGTGGTACTAAGCTTCTCTACAGTAGTGATGGTCACTCTTGGCAAGACAAGACCTCCGCACTAAGTTCTACGATGCAACTGGGTCGGGTGTCTATTTCTCAAGATGCACAAAATCCGAAAAAATTCTTGGCTTTTTATGGCGAAAAAGACCGAGGAGTTATTGACCAAAGTTATGATGGCGGCCAAACATGGAAACGGCTTTATGACAGTAGGAAAGTATCGCGTGCAGATATACATCATACCGAGATAGCCATTGCTCCCAATGATAGTAATGTAGTCGTACTAGGTACATACAGGGCTTACATAAGCACAGATGGAGGCAAAACTTTCGCTGTGTCAACAACCCCTCATTTGAATGCTGCAAATTTTGCCCATGACGATATACGCGACATGCAAGTGAATGGTAGCGATGATATCTATTTGGCTACAGACGGGGGAGTATTTCACAGTTCAGACAGTGGACAGACATGGATAAACAAGACTGGTAAAGGGCTGGCTATTACACAAATTTATGGGATGCATCAATTGGCAGACAAGAGTTTGGTAATGGGCTGCCAAGATCTGGGCTATTTTCACTATACAAATAAGAAATGGGAACATCTTGGACGCTATTATGGAGATGGTGGAGATGCCATAGAGACTTCTCAGGGACTGAACATACTACTAGGAGGTAGATTAAGAAGTATTGATATAAACAACCCTAGAGGCTCTAAAAATATACATCCTCCTACCCGTACAAATCCGTTCGTGGCTAAGCTAATACACTATCCGGATGCTAGTGATACCTTCTTTTACGTAGGAAATGATGTATGGAAGTATAGCAATGGATTAAAGTTGAACTTAACAAAAAAGCTAGACGGTAAAGAGGAGTATGTAAGTGGTTTTAATATTAATAGTAGCAATCCGCAGCAACTACTGATGTCGTACGACCAACCGACTTGGAAAGCTGACAAGTTGGTTGGTAAATTCTATAAGTCTATTGATGGTGGTGAAACATGGAAGGATATCACAGCAAACCTGCCTATCCTTGCATGGCGGTATATTAGCGGTATTACGACCCGTAGCGATAAGCCCGATGAAATCGTTGTGTCTTTAGGAATTATGGATGATGATGATGTCTACAAGGCCTTTAGAAGCACAGATGGCGGAATCAGTTGGACAAACTATTCCGATGGACTGCCGCCTTATCAAACTTTTGGTGTGTGGCGTATCGCAAACACCTCGGGTCTATTACTTGCCAGTATTGAAGGGCTGTATTATAGAAATGATAGGATGGAGGCCTGGCAAAAACTATCGGGTAAGATACCCTCAGTAGCCATTAGAGATATAGTAGTAGACGAAAAAAATAGAAAAATTTATGCTGCCACGTATGGTAGTGGTATGTGGTTTCTTAAGCTACCTCGAAAAATGTTGAAGTTTTAGTTATTCGGATGCAATAGCCAAATGTCTTTTTTTAGTTCTTTTGCTTCATTGTACAATGTGACTGCTTCATCCTCGTCATTTCCAATATAAAACCCTACTCTATACAAGCCGTTACCGTATTCTAAGATTTCTGCTTTACTGAATGATGGAAGCCACTTTGTCCAAGAATCATATGCCTTAGCATAATCATATGCAGAAGCAATTACAATCAAATACGAACCGCTATCCAGTCCTGAGGTAGGCAATTCTGCACCTCCGTATAAATCTGAACAGCTCTCTCTATCACTAGACAGGCTATCAACTGTACTTGTATCGGCCATTAAGTTAGTTGTGTCACTGCTTGTAGGAGTAGCAGGCACAGTCCTTATTACTTCCACTATTATCTCTACTGGTTTTAGCTTAGCCAATTGAATAGACGCTTTCTCTCCATTGGAAGTATTAAATGCCTTAGTCACGTAGCCGTCTGCTACTACAACTCCAGAGATACTTGGAAAGTTTAAAGCAGACTTGAAAGTATACTTGCCTTCTGGCCCAGTTGTTAAGTAATTTCCTTTATCTGCTCCAGTATTAAAGAGTACCAACGCACCCGATATTGGCTCACCGGCTTCATTCAAAATAATGCCACTCACCGTAGAAACAATTTTAGGTCTCAGAATGCGTACCAAGGTTGCCGTATCATTATCTGTTCTATTTACTAGTACGGCATTGATACCGCCTGGTACTATCGATAATTCGTTTTTTGCAGTATTGAGCTCTATAGCGTTTATGAATAGAGCATTGAAATCGCTCAGTTTTTTATACTTAAAAATATCATACCCTCCCTTACTTATATGACCATTGGAACTAAAGTATAACCAGTCTTTTATCAGGGTTGGATTAATATCATTGCCCGCAGAGTTGATGTCAGAGCCAAGACTTAGTGGAGACTCAAATGTACTGCCAGAATACACGCTCTTATAGATATCATAACCTCCTACTGAACCGCTCTTGTCAGAAGAGAAATAGAGTGTACTCGTTTCTTCATCTATAAACGGGAAAGCAAAATTACCTTTCGTATCAGCAAATAGCTCAGTAGGCTTTTTCCAAACCCCTTTTTTCTTATGGAAGATATACAGTCTGCATGTATTGCTTTTAGTATTGATTAAACTTGCTACGGCCATCTCTCCGTTATCAAAAAACGCAATAGAACCGAAAGGAGCATCTGTAATACCTGCCAAAATCTCAGAACGACTGTTTACGTCTCCCTCACATGTTTTGTTATAAGACATCATACGTCCACCTAGTGCGGTATATAACTTAGCACCATATGTTGTAGGGTTCGTTATGGGGTACTTCGTTTGTATGGTTCTTTGTTCTGTTGCAGACACATTTGAGCTAAACAAACGTTGTATTTGCATCTGAGCATCTTTATTTTCAGTCCCTTTGGCATACTCACCATAAAACTCCTTTGCAAGCGACGGTTTATTGACTGCGTATAGTGTGTTGGCAAAAAGCAGAAAATTGTTGGGTGTGACATTCCCTTTTTCCAATTCAGTATAGAGCAATGATTCTGCCGTGAGGTAGTCTCCTTTGTCGTATGCTAGACGCACTTTTTCTATACCCGTTTGGGCTACAGCAGCGTTGTTGCGGATATCAAGTTCTGGTATCTGGGCAAATGATGCACTTACAAGACAAATGCATAGAATAGTTGAAATATTTTTCTTCGTCACGACGGCCGCAAATTTCGTATAAAATGCCGTAATACTACTATAACAAATGACGCATAGCCTTTGCTGCTATGTACCCACCTGTCCAAGCAGCCTGAAAATTAAAACCACCTGTAACAGCGTCTATATTTAGAACTTCACCTACAGCATATAGGTTTGGTTGCTCTTTTATTGCAAATGTGGTGTGTTCTACTTGGTTGAGTTCAATTCCTCCAGCAGTTACAAATTCTTCTTTGAACGTGCTCTTGCCTTCTATACGCACTTCATAGCAGCATAGCTTATCCAGTAGGCGTTCTATCCCTTTTTTGCCTATCTCGGACCAGTTGGTGTATTCTTTAAAATTGGCTTCTGCAAAAAGCACCTGCCAGAGTCTTTTTGGCAGATCATGTTCTTTCCAACTGTATATTTTGTCTTTTGGCCTTGCGGTTGTATAGGATTCAAATAGTGCTTTTAACTCCTTTCTATCGTACCCGTTCCAATTCATTACCAGCGTAAATGTGTAATTCAGGTTGGCTAGCTCACGAGCATACCATGCACTCAGTTTTAAAATAGAAGGTGCACTGTATCCCCAATGCGTTATGAGTAATGGTCCATCTTCTATACTGCCTTTTATTTCTTTGATAGATGTGTAAGCACTGGGCACACTTAAACCAGCCAATGCTATGAAATGATGATTTTTTGCATTAAACGTAAATAGCGATGGGAGTGGAGCGACAATTTCAATGTTATTCTTTTCTATAATTTTATACACCTTTGGGTTGCTCCCTGTGGCAAGCACAAGAGCATCCGCGGTAAGATCTACTCCTTTAAAAGCAAGATCCCACTGTTCTCCATTGTGTCTAAATTTTTCTAGCCGTTTGCCCAGTTCTACCGTTACTCCAGCACTTCTTGCAGCTTGAGTGAGGCAACTGAAAATGGTGCTAGATGTATTGCTCAATGGGAAAACACGTCCATCGTCTTCCGTTTTTAGCGGTACATTTCTTTCCTCAAACCACTCCTTCGTTTGCTTACTCCCAAATGTTTTAAAGGGTTCAAGCAAGAAATCACTACCTCT
>CAWVTO010000011.1:0-18397 GCA_963932895.1 uncultured bacterium | reverse complement strand
CTGGTCTGTAAGATGCTGACCAAGTAGCAAATCCTGGGATAGATACTTTGTCACCGTTTTCTACTGCTCCTTGGATAGATCCTATAGTAGCTTCTAATGCTGATTTAGCACTTTCTTTTGTCATACCAGCAGTTTCGCTGATAGCGTTTATTAATTCTGTTTTGTTCATATCGGTCGCAAAATAGGGTCAAAAGCCCGAATACAAGGGGTTTTGATAAAAAAAGGGTTGAAAAGTAATTAAGATGTTATAAACACATCAGATGGCGTAGACCTTCGATAGACATTGAATTGTGAGCGATTTTCCATGTAAATTATTGATTTTTATAATTCATCAGTTTAAACCTATGGTATTTTAACCCCATTCTAAACTGCGGCTTGACCTACCCCGTTTTTAACTATTTCCTACCTATTCCGTTACATTCGCATACACAATTTTACCGAGCATGAATTTCGAATTATCAGAAGAACATTTAATGATACAGCAAGCCGCTAAGGATTTTGCTGAGACTGAATTACTCCCAGGAGTTATAGAACGCGATAATGAGCAGCGTTTTCCTGCAGAGCAGATAAAGAAGCTTGGGGAGCTTGGTATGCTTGGTATGATGGTAGATCCTAAGTGGGGAGGTAGCGGTATGGACACCATAAGCTATGTGCTTGCTATGGAGGAGATATCTAAAATAGATGCGAGTGCTAGTGTAGTGATGAGTGTAAATAATTCGCTTGTTTGCTGGGGACTAGAAAAGCATGGCAGTGAGGAACAAAAAGAAAAATTCCTAAAACCGCTTGCAAGCGGTCAGATACACGGAGGATTTTGCCTAAGTGAGCCAGAAGCAGGTAGTGATGCTACCAGCCAGCGAACTACTGCTATAGACATGGGAGATCATTATCTTTTGAATGGTACCAAAAACTGGATTACCAATGGAAGGACAGGCAGTACATTTCTTGTAATGGCCCAAACCGACGTAGAAAAAGGGCATAAAGGCATCAATTGCCTTATTGTAACTTCAGATATGGAAGGTTTTATAGTGGGTAAAAAAGAAGATAAACTCGGAATAAGGGGTAGTGATACACATTCTTTGATGTTCCAAGATGTAAAAGTGCCAAAAGCAAACAGAATAGGAGAAGACGGATTCGGATTCAAATTTGCGATGAAAGTACTAAGCGGTGGCCGTATAGGTATAGCTGCACAAGCCCTTGGTATTGCAAGTGGAGCATACGAGAGATCGCTTCAGTACGCTAAAGAACGTAAAGCCTTTGGTACAGAGATAATGAATCATCAAATTATCCAGTTCAAACTAGCAGATATGGCTACTCGAATAGAGGCTTCTAGACTGTTTTGTTTAAAAGCTGCCGCACTAAAAGACTCAGGAGAAGATTTCCTTCAAGCCGCTAGTATGGCAAAGTTATATGCATCTGAAACAGCCATGTGGGTTGCTACAGAAGCAGTGCAAATACATGGTGGGTACGGATTTGTAAAAGAATACCACGTAGAACGTATGATGCGAGATGCGAAGATTACGCAGATATATGAAGGAACTAGTGAGGTACAGCGTATCGTTATTGCGAGGGAAATATTGAAGGATTAAGTATAGCAATGGGTTTATAGCTTAAAGTCTATTTCTCAATGTATGAAGAACAGTTCGAAACGCATTTCCGAAAGGGATGCGTTTTTTATTTGGATACGGCTCATTGTTTGAAATGACGATGGTATGAAAAAGATTCGTATTTTCTTCTTGTGATGCGGTGTTTGAGGTGATTGCTTTGTCACACGAACAGAGTGTTAACAAACCAGACGTAAACCACCGTTGGGAAAACACTTACGGCGGAGTTAGGGTGTCTGGAACGCTCAATAATGACGGCGTTAATACCGTTAAGAACACATTTGTAAGGGTAAATGTGACTTCTGAAAATGGTGAAACTGATTACGATTGGGTAGAAGTAAGCGAAAACATCCCTACGGGTGGTTGTGTGCGATTTTGTGAAACAGTGTTCACTCATCTCCACAATATTTCGGATGTGTACTGCAAGGTGAGTACCTATGACTAAGACTTAATCTGAGGCTATAAGCTCAACTATTTCTTCTGCAACATTAGCACTCAATGCTACACCCATACCGCCAAGTCTAGCGGCAAGGTATACGTTTGGCTCTACTTTTTTTATTATTGGGGTCTTACTCTGTCCCTTTCCTATTCCCATGATTCCACTCCATTGGTGTTCTATAACCACTTCTCTACCAAATATTTGCTCATTCATAAAGCGTTTTAACTCTGTTACTATGGTTTCATTGGTATCCATGTTGTAAGATGTTTCGCCTTCTACGTCCATATTTCTGGCTCCACCAAGGAGTATTCGGTTGTCGATATCTCGCCAGTAGTAGTATCCCTTATCGTACATATACATTCCCTCACAAGGGAGATTGTCTACTCGTTCGCTTACCACCACTTGACCCCTACACGGCGTTATGTCTTCTTCTATTAGTTGGCTTGTGAACGCATTTGTGCATAGGATTAAGTTGGAGCATTTAATGGTGAGATTATGAGTTGTTTGTACTTCTATTTTACTGCCTTTATCCCAAGATTTTACGTCTATACCACCATATAATTTTATGCCAAGTTCTTGAGCAAAGGAATAGATGGTATCATATAGTTTTCCTGTGTTGAGCTGACCTTCGTATGCATTATGTATTGTCCCAGATACGTTGGGTAGAGGATTGGTGCTTTTGTAGGTAAATACACGTTCTAGACCCAGTTCATTGTCCAAAATGGTGTTTATGCCTTGCAGACTATCTATACCCATAGATAATTCATCGCGGTTTAGCTTAGTGAATATCTCACAACTTCCTTTTTCGATGTAACCGATTGCCTTATCATCAAACTTGCTGCGTAGCTTTTGTAGTCCAAGGTACCGCTTCTTTATGGTAGCGTATACATTCTCGGCAGTATCGTTCTGTAGATCATCTAGGATCTCGCCTATAGTAGCAAAACATCCGAAACCGGCATTGCGAGTACTTGCTCCAAGTCCCCAAGAGTGTCGGTCTATGACTACTACGTGTGCATTGGGTTCTTTTTCTTTTAGGTTAATGGCAGTTTGTAGGCCGACTAGGCCCATTCCAACTATGAGGTAGTCTATTTCTGCAAGTAGGTGTTCGGTTTCCCAGTAGGAGTAGTTCATCAATTGAATTTATAAGATTTATCACTTATCGTATTGCACAAGCACACTTTGGCTCAGCTTTTTGATAGGCGAGTAGGTATGAGTAGCGTAGCGGTCTAGTGTAGTGAGTAATTTGCCAAAAGAAGCATTCCTCCAAAGACGATGAAGGCGTATGAACATGCCATAATAAGTAAAGTCTACTGCGGTAAATTTTCCTTTCGCGGCAATCAATTCTTTATTAGAAAGTGCTCTGTCGTCTGCTTCATACAGGTGTTTTTTCCAAGCTTTTTTATGGAGAATACTAGGTCGGTAGTTGGTGGATTCTGGTTTTCCCACAGGTATGGTATTTTGCACAAAATCAAAAATTATACTGTTCTCTATTGGTTCAGTAAAAAACGCAGAACCATTTGGTTTCAGTACTCGGTAAGCTTCTCTCAATGAACTTTGTACACCCTGCTTAGGTAGGTGGTGCAAGATGGCACAGCCTACAACTATATCAAAGCTTTCGTTATCAAAAGGTAAGTTATCTATTGACCCACAAACGAAAGAACAGGATACGCTATTTTGTACTGCTATTTGAGTGGCAAGATTTACTAAGTCTTCTCCTATGTCTATTCCCACTACTTCTGCACCCAGTTTGGCCAAAAAGATCGAAAACTCACCTCTTCCACTTCCGTAGTCCAAAATCTTTAGAGGCTCTTTACTACTTCGGATTTTTACACTCAGAAAATCAAGAAGGTCTTTTTGATTTTGTGTAAGCCCTAAATGCTCAATGTTAAACTGTTCTGGGTCAGTACCCATAATATCTAGTAAATTTTTGCCATACACTTCGTTCCACCGCTTTTGGTCTTTGAATGTATGGTTTATTTCTTTTTGTTTGTTGCTAGACAAGTGGTTCTACTTATTGTGGCCAAAGCTATGAAAACCATTTGATAGAAATTAGACGATTCGGGATTGCTTTCCTTTTTTGTCGAAATCCCTACATTCGCCGTATGCAAAACCGAATCACCAAACTATTTGGAATACAATACCCCATAATACAAGCCGGAATGATATGGTGTAGTGGTTGGGAGCTCGCAAGTGCTGTGAGCAACGCGGGCGGCCTTGGCATCATAGGTGCAGGGAGTATGTATCCAGATGTCTTACGGTTGCAAATACAAAAATGCAGAGCAGCCACGGATAAGCCGTTTGCTATAAACCTTCCGTTGCTTTATCCAGATATAGATAAGCACATCACTATACTTTTAGAAGAGAAAGTACCCATTGTGTTTACTTCTGCGGGTAATCCAGGTAAGTGGACAGAAACATTGAAAAATGCTGGAATAAAAGTGGTGCACGTGGTGAGTAACGAGAAATTTGCCAAAAAAGCAGAAGCCTGTGGTGTGGATGCTATAGTTGCAGAAGGTTTTGAAGCGGGTGGGCACAATGGGCGAGAAGAAACTACAACGCTGGTACTCATACCCCAAATAATAAGTGCCGTTCAAATACCCGTTATAGCTGCTGGTGGAATAGGTACAGGTAAAACAATGTTGGCAGCCGTGGCTCTAGGTGCCGAAGCAGTGCAAATTGGCAGTCGTTTTGTTGCGAGTACTGAGAGTAGTGCTCATCTTAATTTTAAAAATGCAGTAGTACAGGCCAATGATGGAAGTACGCAACTGAGCCTAAAAAAACTTACTCCAGTTCGTCTTATTAAAAATAAATTTTGGGAAGGTATTGCCGCTGCGGAGGCCCAAGGAGCAAGTGCAGAGGTGCTCGCAGAAATGCTCGGTAGAGCGAGGGCCAAAAAAGGGATGTTTGAAGGAGATTTAGAAGAAGGAGAATTAGAGATAGGCCAAATAAGTGGGTACATAAACCAAATCAAACCAGCGGCTACGATTGTTGAAGAGATAGTTGTAGAGTTTAACCAAGAATTAGAGAAATTAGCAAACGTACGTTTGTAAAAACAAAAAAAGTGAACGATCGCATAAGACGATATCTGAAAGAAGGCGAGGGTGATACCTTAGACTACAAGCAAGAAATAAGTAGTGCCAATAAAATAGCCAAGACTATGGTAAGTTTTGCCAATAACAAAGGGGGCATATTGCTGATTGGCGTGCGAGACAATAAGAGTATTGCAGGCATACGTACTGAAGATGAGAAATATATGTTAGACCTAGCTGCCTCATTTTACTGCAAGCCCGAGTTGCCCTTAGAGATCATAGAACACAATATAGGCGGTAAGATAATACTGGAGTGTATAGTGCCAGAAGGAGAGCATAAACCCTACAGTGCCAAAGGAGACGATGGCAAGTGGTGGGTCTATATGCGAAACAAGGATAACAGTCTGCTAGCTAGCAAGATAGTAGTAGATGTACTCAGAAGACAAGCAAGCAATAAGGGCACCATGATACAGTATGGCAAAAATGAAGAGATGTTGCTAAAATATTTAGAGGAGAACGAACGCATTACGCTACAAGAATTCAGGAAGAAGGTAAATATAAGTAAGTGGCGGGCGTCGAAGATATTGGTAAATTTGATAAGTGCAGGAGTTATTCTGAATCATACTCATGAGAAAACAGAATTTTTTAGCTTGGCTTGAGCCAATAAAATACGTCAACCTTTCGTTATTATTTAGTAAATTTGCGAATTGAGGAAAAGAGCAATTACGTTTTTTAATCAATGATAGTAATAATGGGAAAGATAAACAATAAGATATTAGTGTGTATGATGCTCCTAGTTTTTGGTGGCACACTACAGGCAGATGCTCAGCGGTGGTTTAGAACAAGCTCTCTGGAGTTTGGTCTAATGGGCGGCATGAGTCATTACTCTGGAGATCTTACGCAATCCTTCTTTGAAGGTAAGGGCTTTAAACCAAGTGTAGGCATTATCACAAGATACAACCCCGGAGAAGTGGTTACTTTTAGACTTAGTGCTCAGTATGGAAGTCTAGAGGGCCGAGATGATTGGTATGAAGATCAAGAGGATCCTAACAGAAGAAACCTAAGTTTTCGGTCAAGTCTATGGGACTTCACGGGAGCGATAGAGGTGAACCTAAGGAGGATGGAAGCACGCCAAAAATCAGGAGTTTATCCGTATCTATTTACAGGTGCGAGTGTTTTTAGATTTAACCCAGAAGCTCAATTTGTATACGATAGAAGTTCGGGTATTGCCGCATACATGGAACAAAACGCTCCTGGATCGTATACCAGTTTGCAAGACAGAGACGGTGAATGGATAGAATTGCAACCATTGGCTACAGAAGGACAAGAAACTACAGAGTTCAATGATAGAAAAAGATATGCTCTCACTCAGATAGCCATTCCTTTAGGAGGAGGTTTGAAATTTAAGCTAAACCACATGTGGACGCTTGGGGTAGAATATGGTGTGCGTTTTACATTTACAGACTATATAGATGATGTAAGTACCACCTACGTAGACCCTGTAAGGTTGAACGGTCAGTATGGAGGGATGTCCTCTGCATTATCTGTAAGATCACCAGAATTTATCCCGGCATCGTTAGAAGGGTCTCCTCGAGGAGACCCAAACAACAACGATATTTATGGATTGCTTGGAATCTCAATTACCTACAGATTGTATGGTAATAGACCTAATTGCCCTTCCTTTTAATAGAAAATAGCCATATTTACTTCCAATTTTTATATCAGAGGTAACATCTGTGCTACTTTTGCGTATTAGATGGAGAAAGTAGGAAATTAACACGTTGAAAAACACAGTATTATATATCACATTTTGCTTGTTTGCACAACTATCCTTTGCTCAATCTTTGGAAGTTGGTGGGATGCTTGGTACTTCAAATTATCATGGTGATTTGGCCTATAACATTGTTCCCCAAGAGACCCATTTTTCGGGAGGAGCGTTTGTCAAGTATAATTTCAATGAATATTGGGCAATACGTCCAACCCTATCTTATCTTAAAATAAGTGGAGCTGATAGTAATTTTCAAGAGTACAAATTGAGAAATCTTAGCTTCAGAAATAGTATCTATGAATTTTCTAATGTGATGGAATTTAATTTCCAATCCTTTAGCAATAGAGCCATACACAACAAAACATCCGTATATGCACTTCTTGGTATAGCACTATTTGTGCATAAACCAGAGGCTATGCTCAACAATGAGTGGGTGGAACTGCGACCTTTGCAAACCGAAAAACAACGCTATAGGCTTGTGCAGATAAGTGTTCCTGTTGGAGTCGGGGTAAAGCATGCCGTCACTCCCAATATAATAGTAGGGTTTGAGGCAGGTTGGAGAAAGACATTTACAGATTATTTGGACGATGTAAGTACTACATATGCCAATACTGATGATGGCGGAGTAGCGTATAGATCGTTGGTAGACAGGTCTTATGAAGTGAGTGGAAGCGGAAGGGCTCTTGCTTCCGAAGGAGATGTACGTGGAGACCCAAATTTAAAAGATTGGTACTTTCAAACGGCCTTCAGTATTTCGTACAGATTTACCCCAATACAGTGCCCCTTCTGATTATAAAAACTAACCTAATGAGCAAAGAAAATATAAACCGATCCAGACTCCCCAAGCACATTGCCATAATTATGGATGGTAATGGAAGGTGGGCCAAGGAAAAGGGGAAATTTAGAATATTTGGTCACGAAAGCGGCGTGAAAGCAGTGCGTGAAGTATCAGAAGGTTGTGCGGATTTGGGTATTGAATGCCTTACCCTATATGCCTTCAGTACAGAAAACTGGAACAGACCTAAAATAGAGGTAAACGCACTGATGACCTTACTTGTAAGGACGATCAAAAGCGAAACAAAAACACTTATGAAAAATGGCATTAAACTAGATGCCATAGGTGATAGGAGTAATTTACCCAAAGACTGTAGACGTGAGCTAGAAGAAGCCATAGAAGCAACTAAGACCAATAGTGGCATGACCCTCATACTCGCCTTGAGCTACAGTGCGAAGTGGGACATAGTAAACGCTACTAAAATAATAGCTCAAAAGGCTGTAGATGGGGAGATAAGCCTAGAAGAAGTGAACGAAGAACTCATAGACAAAACTTTAACAACACATAAGTATCCTCATCCGGAGCTCATGATACGTACAAGTGGTGAGTTACGCATTAGCAATTTTCTGCTTTGGGAGATAGCCTATAGTGAACTTTATTTTACAACGGTTCTATGGCCGGATTATAGAAAAGAACATCTCTACGAGGCTATTATTGATTATCAAAGCCGGGAGAGAAGATTTGGAAAAACAAGCGAACAACTCGCAACATAAAAAATACAATATGAGAAAAATAATTTTCGTACTAATGGCTGTGTGCAGCTTCGCAGGCTATGCTCAAAAATTAGATAATATGAATACGATTATCATAGACTATGATAACCCCAAAAAGTATGAAATTGGTGGTATAGAGGTCTCAGGTAATGATTTTACGCCGACCAATATTATTATTTTAGTATCTGGTCTGCGGGCGGGACAAACCGTAACAGTACCCGGAGATGATATATCACTGGCTATAGAGAAACTCTGGAAACAAGGCCGTTTCAGTGATATAGAAATAGGCATTAATAAGACAATAGAGGATAAAATATTTCTGGCTATTGCAGTAAAAGAGAGACCACGACTAAGTAAGTATTCCATCAAAGGGCTGCGTAAAGGAGAAACCAATAATATACGTGATGAGATTACGTTGCAAAAAAATCAACTGATTACAGAAGACCTGATTAATGCAACACGCAGAGAGATAAAGGAGTACTTTTTTGAAAAAGGGTACTATGCTGTAAAAACCACATTCATTCGTGAAGCGGATGAAAAAAAACCAAACTATCAGATACTCCGTATCGACATCAATCGAGGAAAGAAAGTCAAGTTGCAAGACATCGTTTTTGCAGGCAACAACAGTATAGAAGACAAGAAACTACGTAAGCTACTGAAGCCGAAGCGTATGTACAAGAAAATCAATATTTTCGCCTCTTCTAAGTTTGTGCAGGATGACTATGACGAGACCAAACCACTCATACTTCAGAAGTATAGTACATTGGGTTATAGAGATGCATCTATGCTATATGATTCTATTGTACCCATAACTGAAGACAGAGTAGAAGTAAGAATAGGGATAAACGAAGGACGTAAGTACTATTTCCGTAACATTACGTGGACTGGGAATACAAAGTACCGTACTTCATTGCTAGATACGCTGCTAGGCATCAAAAGAGGTGAGGTATATGACCAGTCACGCTTGGAGAGTAAACTCTTTATGAGTGAAAATGGATTCGATATCTCAAGCCTTTATTTGGATGACGGGTATCTGTTTTTTAATGTAAATCCGGTAGAAGTGCTTGTAGAAGGTGATAGTATAGACCTCGAGATGCGGATATATGAGGGTAAGCAAGCTACGGTAAACAGAGTCACTATTATTGGCAATGACAAAACAAGTGATTTCGTAGCAATGCGAGTGATTCGTACTCGTCCTGGCGATAAATTTAGCCGTAGCGATATTCAACGTAGCATGAGAGAATTAGCACAACTGGGTTTCTTTGATCCAGAAGGTCTGGATGTAAATCCACAACCAAATCCGCAAAATGGTACGGTGGACATTGAGTATAAAGTGACCGAAAAACCGAGTGATCAGATTGAAGCATCCGGCGGATGGGGTGGTTTTGGAGGGTTTGTTGGTACCCTAGGTCTTACGCTCAACAATTTCAGCTCGCGAAAGATTTTTCAAAAAGGAGGATGGGATCCAATACCTGCTGGTGACGGACAGAAACTTTCGCTTCGTGCACAAAGTAATGGTCCTCAGTTTCAAGGATATAATTTTTCTTTCACAGAGCCGTGGCTTGGAGGCAAGAAACCAAATTCTTTGAGTGTGAGTTTATTTCATAACGTGCAGTCTACCTTTTCTTTCGAAAAAAATAGACCAAAGTTTACCACATCCGGTGCTACTATTGGTTTTGGTAAACAATTGAAGTTTCCAGATGATTATTTTTCTTTTCAATCTTCGGTAACTTACCAGAGATACGGATTAAATGATTGGGCAAATTTTGGTGCAGCAGAACTTGGTTTTACCAATGGTGTTGCCAACAACCTTAGTTTCACAAATACCCTTGCTCGTAATAGCACCAATCACCCAATATACCCTACAGAAGGGAGTACATTTAGTGCTAGTATTCAGATGACGCCACCGTTTTCTTTGTTCAGTAATAAGAAAGATTTCACAGATAGAACCTTATCACCACAAGATCGCTTCGAATGGATTGAGCTTGTGAAAACTAAATTTAGTGGGCAGTGGTTTTTAGGTATAGGAGAAGGCAAGAGAAAGCTTGTTATAGCTCCAGCATATAGATTTGGAGCAGTTAGTGCGTGGAATCAAGATGTTGGACAATCGCCTTTTGAGCTGTTTAGAGTAGGCGGTAGTGGTCTTTCTAACTTTGTGTTGTACGGTACAGATATCATCTCACAACGCGGCTATGATGAGGGTAGGGTGAGTGATCCTACTCAAGGGCAACAAGGTCTGCCTATATTTACAAAGTATTCGTTAGAAGTAAGATACCCGCTTACCGTGGGTCAGTCGTCTACTATATATGCTCAAACATTCTTAGAAGCAGGCAATGCATACCAAAATTTTGAACAGTTTAATCCATTCGACGTGAGAAGAGCAGGTGGTGTTGGTGTACGACTATTCTTACCTATGTTTGGTCTACTAGGAGTTGATTATGCATGGCCGTTGGATCCGTTGCCTGGTCAGCCAGGTGGTCAGTTTCACTTCTTTATTGGTCAGCAGTTCTAAATTTGTCTTAACAGGTTCCAATAATTCAGGAGCAGTTTTCGTTTCTAAGAAGACCAATGCGATTAGTTACTCTGTTTCTATTACTGTATAGTGGTGCTCTGCTTGCTCAGGATACCATCTACTATGACAGATTGTATAATAAAAACGTTGGGGAGACTATCGAGATAGCCTATAAATCACGATCTACAGGAAATTGGGAAAAAGACTATTTGCCCAATGGCAAATGGCAATCTTTGGATTCCAATGGGAATGTATTGGTCGAGACTAATTTCAGGTACAATAGACGCAAGAAGAATACTAAAAAAGATGGTTTGCAGGTGTTCTTGGACCCTAAAACCGGAGACACCTTACTTATGAGGCAGTTTAACCAAGGACGGCTAGTACAGCAGCTTGGGTTACAATCAGCCATACTCGTTGTAGACAATGATGTTTTGCATATCTACAAAGACTTTGGTTCGTATACCATAGCGGAGTACCGAAAAAACTATAGCGGTACGGCCGATTTTACATCCATTTGGAAATCAAGTATAGAAGATCCATCCGCAATTCTTAGAGACTCCAACTACTTGCGATTAGAGAGACAAATAGGAGACAGCACACTACTCCTGCCGGCTAGTTTTAGTACAAAGTCAGAGTATAATCATGTGAGCAACTCTGAATTCGAGAAACATCCAAATGCGTATTTCTCGATTATGTCCTTCGAAAACCAATTAACAGATTGGTCAGCAGCATCTATTTCGCCTGATTTCTATTTGTCTAAGGTTGGAGCTATTAGTGGTAATGGTTATGTTGGAATACGTGTTTTTAGTCTCAGAAAAGATGTAGAATACGTTCAAAATAGACTGAGAAAACCGCTCAAAAAAGACAGTGTGTACTGTTTTAGTGCACACCTAAAACTATCTCCGGGTAGCAGATATGCTACCAACGCATTTGGTTTTTTATTGACCAAAGAGAAGGTGTTTATAGATACCGAGGAGCTATTGTCTGTAAAGCCAAGTAAGAACCTGAATACGCAGATTTTGAACTATAAGACACAATGGATGAAAGTACAATGCACATACACGGCCAAAGGTGGTGAGCGGTACCTCACATTGGGTAGTTTTCAGAATCACAAAGGACTAAAGTTAATAGAAGTGCCAGGACAAAGCCCAGAGTGTTACTACTATATGGAAGATGTGAGTCTAGTACCTATCGACAAAGAAGAAGACTGTGCTTGCAATTTTGCGGATGCTCGTGAGCAAACAGGCACTTCTGATTGGGTAAGACAAATAGAACTACCAGAACGCACAGTTTTTGAGAATTTGCACGTAGGAGATACTGTTATTTTAAATAATATTCATTTTGATAATGACGCATCTAAGCTGCTAGCAGAGTCGTTTAGTACGCTGTATGAGCTATTGGTTTTTTTGCAAAAAAATAAGAAGGTAGACGTGAAGATATCTGGACACACAAGTAGTGTAGGTGGATATTCACACAACGTGGTTTTAAGTGAGCGTAGGGCATCAGCAGTCAAGCGATTTCTAACCAATAACGGAGTAGACACCGATAGGATTGAAATAGAAGGTTTTGGACCGGATTACCCGATAGCTTCTAATGATACGGAGAAAGGGCAAAAGGAGAACCGAAGGGTGGATTTCTCCATAACACATCGATAGTCGTCAGACGGTGTTAGGTTTACTCAATAAATCCCTGTAAGTATTCTGTTTTTAGCATAGGACATATCTTGTACCTCTCGTCTTTGGTATCCTCGTACATGGCTTCTAGAGTTTCATACACATGGTCCAATCCTATTTCTTGACTCCAGGCAAATGGGCCTTTTGGGTAAGCAGTACCTAGTCGCATTCCTAAATCTATATCCTCTCGAGTGGCAGTGCCTTCTTGTACGGTGAAGTAGGCTTCATTTATTATCATACAAATAATACGTGGCGTAACAAGTCCTACACGGCTTTTTACAAATCTGGTTTCTAGGCCGAGGTCTTTAAATTTTTCTGCAGCTATAGCTTCATCATTCTCATTGGTAGCACAGCACTCTAGCAGAGGTCTATTGATAAAGGTAGGCAGAGCATTCATTCCAATTATGGTGGTTTTGGGTAGCGTTCCAAGTTCTGCGTATAGTTCTTCTAGTTGTATTTTTACAGTACCTAGTATTATTAGTTTATTTTCAAGGTGAATGTATTGCCCTATTTGTTCAGGGGTATCGTCAAAATCAAGATCAAAAATGATATCGTATTTGTCTAATTCTGTACCTTTGAGCGGAATGATTGGGTGACTAGAAGAGATTAATTCTCGTAATTCATCCAATTGATTTGGCTGCCCTTTAGCTGCTATATTCATACACAAGCAAAGGTAGAGGCCAAAATGGAATAGTAAAACGAATACGTACTAAAATAAATAATGGATAAAAAAATAATAAGCACGCCAAATGCACCTACCGCTATCGGGCCATACAGTCAAGCAATATTGGCGGGAGATACATTGTACTGCAGTGGGCAAATAGCCTTAGATCCTGTAACTGGCAATCTTGTCATGGACAGTATTGCTGCGGAGACACATCAAATAATGAAAAATGTGATTGCGGTACTTGAGGAGGCAAAAATGTCACTTGATAATGTAGTTAAATGCTCCATTTTCATGAGCAGTATAGATCATTATGCAGCTATAAACGAGGTGTATTCTGAGTATTTTCAGGTAAATCCACCTGCACGAGAGGCGGTAGCTGTAAAAACATTGCCCAAAGAGGTGAATGTGGAAATCAGTGTGATAGCTGTAATATAGGTTAGATGAATTCATGGCTCAAAATATTTCCTCTAGTTATTTAGAAGTATTATTCTTTCTTATAAGTAGAATGAATACATAATAAAAAAGGAGAACTTTTAGGTTCTCCTTTTTAAAAGTGGTGTGGGGCGGGATCGAACCGCCGACACAAGGATTTTCAGTCCTTTGCTCTACCAACTGAGCTACCGCACCTCCTTTCTTTATTGCTAAAGCGGCTGCAAAAATAAACAGATTCCTTTAATATGAAAGCTATTTCTTCATTGTACATATCTAAAACAATTCTAAGCATCCAATTGCACTATTTTTGAACCAACAAATATGCAGTACTTAGAGCAACTTTTATTCATCATCGTACTCAGTGTAGCCATCTACTTCTTTGTGCAGAAGATTAAGAAAATACGTAGAAATATATTCTTAGGTAAAGCAGAAAAAGTTAATGATAATAAGCCCGAGCGATGGAAGACAATGGCTAGAGTAGCATTAGGCCAGAGTAAGATGGTAGTGAGACCTGTAGCAGGCATTATGCATATCATCATATATGTTGGCTTTGTACTCATCAATATAGAAGTGCTTGAGATTATCATAGACGGTATCTTTGGTACGCACAGAGCATTGTCCTTTTTAGGTCCCGTTTATGACGCCGCTATTGGTTTTTTTGAGATACTAGCAGCGTTGGTATTTATAGCCTGTGTGGTTTTTTTAGGACGAAGATTTATAGCTAAGATACCGCGTTTCCATTCGCCAGAAATGAAAGGATGGGCTACCGCAGATGCTACCTATATACTTGTTATCGAAATGGTGCTCATGGTAGCTCTACTCAAAATGAATGCGGTAGACCAAGTATTGCAAGCAAAGGGTGCAGATCACTACATAGCAGCAGGCAGTTTTCCTGTGTCGCAATATCTCACTGGACTTTTTACCAGTTTCGAAATTCCAACGCTCGTAGTTTTTGAGCGTGTATTTTGGTGGTTTCACATCTTGGGCATTCTCTTTTTCTTAAATTACGTACCGTATAGCAAGCATTTGCATATCCTCTTGGCTTTCCCCAATACCTGGTACAGCAGATTACAACCTGCAGGAGAATTTGCCAATATGCCAGAAATTACCAATGAGGTGAATCTAATGCTAGACCCAAGCAAAGCAGATCCTGATATGCCACCACCAGAAAAATTTGGTGCGAATGATGTTACAGATTTGGGATGGACAAGTATAATGGGTGCTTATGCATGTACAGAATGCGGCAGATGTACCAGCTCATGTCCGGCGAGTATAACAGGCAAGAAATTGAGTCCACGTAAGATAATGATGGATACGCGAGATAGAGCAGAGGAACTCGGTAAGGCAAAAGAAGTACATGGAGCAGACCACCACGATGGGAAGTCGCTGCACGATCTTATATCGCAAGAGGAGTTATTGGCGTGCACTACGTGCAATGCTTGTGTAGAGGCATGTCCTATCAATATCAATCCGTTGGAAATCATCTATCAAATGCGGCAGTATCAGACGTTAGAAAAGTCTGCCATGCCTACCGAGTGGGCTATGATGAATAGCAATATTGAAAACAATCAAGCTCCTTGGCAGTTTTCACCTTCTGATAGAGCCAATTGGACGAAAGAAATATAATTACTGTTCTAACGTTTACACCTTTGAGGACTACAAGTATCCCAATGTTTAAATTAATTCTCACAGCGGCAATTTTCTGCCTTTTTTGTGTTGCAGCAAATGCACAAGACCACACCATAAGTGGGCAATTGCAAGATATCAATGCCAAAGGCATCCCGTACGCAAGTGTCTCTTTGAGTAGCAAGGCTGATACTACAACACTACAGTTTGCTATAGCCAAAGAAGACGGCACATTTACCATGAAGAAGGTGGAGAAGGGGGAATACTTTTTAGTGGTAGCTTGTATTGGTTATGATGTATTATTTGAGCCTATTGGTGTACGTGGAGATATTGTAAATAGAGAAATAGTGCTCACCTCATCTACCATTAGTATGAAAGAGGTCATGGTACGTGCCAAGGGTATTCCCGTTTTGATGAATGGAGATACCGTTGTATATAACAGCAGTAGCTTTAAAACACAAAGCAATGCCAACGTAGAAGATCTTATCAGAAAGATGCCTGGCATACAAGTAGGCAAGGACGGAAAGGTGTCTGCCGAGGGGCAAGAAATAACACGTGTACTTATCAATGGCAAGGAGTTTTTTGGGGGTAATGTAGAAGCCGCAACCAAAAATCTGGACGCATCTCTGGTAGACAAAGTAGAAGTAATAGACAAGAAAACAGATGATGATGAATTTACAGGTGAAGAGGGAAATGAGCGAGAGAAGGTTATAAATTTAGTACTTAAAGAAAACAAAGCTCAAGGTTATTTTGGTACCATAAGAGCAGGTTACGGCACTGGAGACTATTATGATGCCAAGGGGAATATCAATTTTTTCAAAGATGCTACACAAATTTCCATTATTGGAGGGCTCAACAATATCAATAAAAACATCTACGGTTGGAAAGAAAGGGCTACTCTCAATAGTTTTGAGATCAATCCTTTCAATGGCAGCAGTAGTAGTTGGAATTGGAATGGCGGTGTGAGTGCCCATGAGGGAATAGGAGCCAATGTGCATATAGAGCCGTTAAAAGGTATGAAAACCGATATCGCATATGTAGTGACTGCCGAACATAACGTTCGAGAAGGGGATAAAAATATGGAGGTATATCTTACCGATAATACACTCTTTTCAGATGAGCTATCGACGAGTGGTGGAGATAAAAACAACCATCAGGTAAATGCCAAGATGGAATACGAGCCAGATACCCTCAATAGAATAGTATGGCGAGCTCAGTTCAATAAGGAACTTGGGGTGAATGTAAGTAGAATGCTCACTACTAATTTTTATAACCCAGATACGGTAATAAATAGTGGTGCCACGCTAAATCAGCGTGACAACGGCAACCAAAAGTTCATTACCAAGTTACACTGGACGCACAAAGCAAAGAAAAAGATGGACAACAGGTTTATGGGTTCTGTATATTATGGTACTTCTCAAGTAGACAATAGTCGCCAGAACTACTTCAATAGAGCCAATAGATTGCTTCCCTTTCCGACAAGCGAAGGCCCAAATTTGGTTCAAAACCTAACGACAAATGAAAATACAATAGCTACCACGGCAGCCTATCAGATTCAGCTTTCTAAAAAGTGGATGATACGTCCAGGTATTAATTGGATGGTAAGTGAATACAAACATGATTTTGAATGGTTGCCAAGTGGCCAAGAAAGACTGCTGAGCAATAGCCCAAAAGGGAGTGTTACTGCTCAAAATTTGGAGTACTATGTCCATCTGAGCTATAAGGTAGATTCATTCACCACACTATATATAGTCCCAGAACTAAACCAAAGTATAGAAGATAGACGATTTACTACAGATAGAGAATATCAATACGATTTCAATCAAGTCTTCTTTATCCCGTATATGTTTTTAAGGAGCAATAAGCCGCACAAGTACAATTTTCACTTTAATATACGGGCAAATCTGAACAGACCGGGCGTAGAGCAAATGCTCCCAGTTATAGACAGTACCAATCCATTTAGAACGAACATAGGAAACATCCAAATACAAAACTTCATGACGTACAACAACGGGTGGAGGTACCAGAGAATGTTTGGTCTTGGCAAGTCAGTTTTTATAAATGGCTGGAACTCTTTTAGTTACCGTCCTGTAATCAATGCCAATACTGTTTCGCGTGAGAATGTGTCTGTATCAGAGGTTATCAATTTTAAAAACAGAATTTATTCCAATACTTCAGCAGGCTTTACTTGGCCTATAAAAGCTATCAAAGCTGCCTTCGGAACAGATATCGACTATAATTTTGGGCAATCCTATTTTCTGCAAAATAGTGAAGAGTTGCGGAGTAGAAATCACACCGTAGCTATAGGCCCAAATTTACAATTCAATGAGTTTGACATGTGGAGCCTTGACCTGGATTATAGGGTAAATTATCAAACAGGAAGGGTAGGAGAGATAAGCAACAATGCCTTTTTTTACCATGAGGTAGATGTAGAATTTGTATTCACGCCAATAGAGAGAATAGAGTGGGCAACATCCTTGAGCATGGAGATATATGGAGCTAATAATGCTGTAGGAGCTCAAACTATTCCCATTCTAAATTCGGAGCTTTCGTACTTCATAGATAAAGACCAGCGATGGAGTTTAGGAGTTCGTGCATTTGATATATTAGACAAAAACCAAAACCTATGGAGATGGTGGAGTAACAACAGTTTTACGCAGAGTCAAAGCAACGCCGTACAGCGTTTTGTAATGGGGACTCTTACGTATAAAATAAAGAAACCAGGGTCAAAAGGGGGTGAGCACACAGGCAGAAGAGGTCGTGGTCATCACTAATTAATAAAAGAAAAATTTAAATTGCGACAAGAAATGAGCAAACAGATACACGTACCAACAGTAGCAGAACTAGTAGCCAAAGGAGAAAAAGCAGATGTCCTCTTTTGGGTAGGATGTGCGGGTAGTTTTGATGAGCGTGCTCAGAAAATTACAAAGGCTTTTGTCAAAATACTGGATAGTGTTGGTGTGAACTATGCTATACTGGGGAAAGAAGAAAGCTGTACAGGTGATCCCGCAAAGAGGGCAGGAAATGAGTTTCTGTTTCAAATGCAAGCTATGGCAAATATTGCTACGCTGAATGCGTATGAAATCACCAAAATAGTGACTA
>CAWVTO010000010.1:0-18416 GCA_963932895.1 uncultured bacterium | reverse complement strand
ACATATAGTGCCAACTACACGTACATTCACTATAGGGGCGTATGCACAGACTGGACCATTCTTTATTGGTACAGATAATCTAGGAACATTATTCCTAAAGAAGATTTACAACCCATCTATCTATACGGGGGTATTTTATAACATTAGATATAAAGCAGATCGCACTATAGAAAACCATAGAAGCTTTAAGACAAGGAAAATAAGAGCTTTAAGCTGGAGTGGGATGTAGTTAGTTATTTATATCTGACGCCATACATTTAACAGAGAATACCTGTCACTATTATTGTTTTGTGAATAGCTCTGTCGGAATTGACGCCAATATATTTCTTGTCAGCTATGGTTGCTCTGCCATAGATATAGTACAGGTGTCTCTAGTATACTTAAGGGTTTCTAGATTAAGTTATTGGGAATTGAAAAATTCCAACGTTGCTTCTTTACCATAGTTCATCACTTTGATTTTAATGGCCTTGTTCTGACGTTTTATTCTGGGGTTGAAGTTTTTAGTATTGACAAAAATAGTCTGTGCCATTTGCTGCCTCCCAAGGTTTCTACGGTTAAGGTATTCACTACTGATAAGGCCCTTGGCACTCAAATAGTCACTCGTCTTTCGGATAGACTTTGGAGCTATATCTCCTTGTGAGCTATCGGTCTCTAGTTTAATGCCAAGTGTATGAATGTTACACTTGTAGTAGGAGTTAGCCCCACCATTTACAGATACCAGCGTATCAAATACATAGAACGGATAGTTGTCCAGTATGCCACCGTCTACCATTACCTTAGTAGTGGAGTCGGCATCTCTCTTTTCTATCAATTTACCGTCTGGCTGCATCCACACAGCCTCAAAATATACGGGGATACTAATGCTGATACGTACGGCATCCAACACTCTCATATTTGGATAGGTTTCGTGACTAAAAACTTCTATTTTTTGATCGTTGAGATTTACTCCAGTGAGATAGAGTAGTTTTATATTTCTTCCTGCCTCTTTGGCCTGGTAGAGTTCAGAGAACGTAAGATCTTTAGAAAATCCACGCATCTGCATTATTGTTCCGAGGTCTTCAATCAATCCATCGGTTTTGTAATATCCATAGGTTCTCTTTACGCGTATGAGTCCACCGATGAGGGGCACACCTACTTGGTTGTATTTGCCAAAGTTTGTGATAAGATTCATTTGGCGAATCTCTTTACCCGTATAACCCAAGCTGTACATCAGACCATTCATGGCTCCAGAGCTGGTGCCTGCTATTCGTTCTATACTACTGGATATGCCGAGGCTATCGAGTACCTCAAAAGCACCGGCATAAGCAATACCTTTCATACCACCACCTTCTAGTACTAAGTTGGTGTATTGAGCATTGGCTTGTGTTATGCCGAGAGAGAATAGAAGTATAAATAGGGTACGCATTTAAGGACTCAATGAGTTTTATACCAAAAATAGATTCCCAATAAGGAAATACAGAAATAATCCCAATAGGTCGTTACTCGTAGTTATAAAAGGTCCTGTAGCCAATGCCGGGTCTATATTGGACTTGTCCAGTGCTAAGGGAACTACTGTACCTATGACGGCAGCCATTAGTATAACACTGAGCAAGGCTAGACTTACCGTCATCATAATATCGAGATGATTGCCAGACACAAAACCATATCCCATAAGGAGCCCAGAACACACCAAGCCATTAATTAGAGCTATAGCTAGTTCTTTTCCTAGTTTGCCCCATATATCGCTATTGGTGATAGAGTTATTTGCTAAGCCTTGTACCATAATTGAGCTAGATTGTACACCTACGTTTCCAGCCATGGCCATGATGAGTGGCATAAATAGAGCCAACTGCACATTGCGAGCTAGTTCTGCTTCAAAATTTCCGATGACTAGTGAACTAGCAATACCGCCTGCTAATCCAACAATAAGCCAGGGTAAGCGTGCCTTAGTATTACTCAAAACAGTGTCAGAAGAATCCTTGCCTCCGCTGATACCAGAAAGCATTTGGTAATCTTTCTCTGCCTCATCTTTTACATAATCCAGTACATCGTCAAAGGTCACACGACCTACGAGTCTGTTAAAGGCGTCTACTATGGGTACCGCTACTAAGTCGTACTTCTGCATCGTAGCCGCTACTTCTTCGCCACTGGAGTATGTGCTTTCAGAGATAATGTTATCATCAAAAATATCCTTAACCTTTTGGTTCTCTTGGGAGAGTAAAATCTTTTTTAGCGAAATCCAACCGAGCAGTTCTTCAAACTCGTCTACTACGTAGACGGTATATACCTTGCTTACTTCTTCTGCTTGTATACGTATTTCGTCTGTGCATTGTTTTATTGTCCAGCTTTGTTTTACGCGTATGAGCTCTTTGGCCATCAATGATCCTGCTGTGTTTTCAGGAAACTTCAGTAGCGAAGCTATATTTTTACTATGCTCCTTATCGCTAATAGTTCGCAGTATTTCTTTGCCCTGTGAACTTTCCATGGCATTAAGGATATCTGCTGCATCATCAGAGTCTATGTAAGCAAAAAAATCATGGGCTATTTCTTCATTGGTATACCCAGCCAAAAATTTGAGTTTCACATCATCTTCCAACTCAGTGAGCACATCTACTTTTTTTTGTGGCTCAAGAAGTGCTGCTATATATACAGCTTGGTTTAGGTCCAAATCATCAAATAATTCGGCAATATCAGCAGGATACAATTTTTCCAATACAGGAAGAAGTTCTTCCTGTTCTTGTGTGTCTATAAGCGTAATGAGCTCTTCTACAGACTCTTTTGTTATTTCAATTGCTGACATTGGCCTCAATAAATACACACAATTCTTCAAACTGAAGATGTGTTAGATTCTCGGGTCGCAAGGTACTAAAAGGATGTGTATTAATAATCTCTTTAGGAATAATTGAAGCAAGTCCGTTGCTTAGTGTTTTTCTTCTCATCCCAAAAGAAGTCTTTACTACGCGTTTTAGTAGTTTTGGATCGCATTTCCACACATGCTCTACTCGTGTTGCTTTTACTACGATACTATTTACCCTAGGGGCGGGTTCAAAAGCTTCCGGGGGCAATTTCATGACCGTTTCTACTTTGTAGTAAAAAGGCATCAAAACACTTAGAATGCCGTATTCTTTTTTGTCTTTGGGTAACGAGACTAGACGTATACCCATTTCCAATTGAAACATACCTACCCATCGTTCTATCAAGTCGTGGTTTTCAATGATTTTAAAAACGATTTGGGACGATATGTTGTAAGGGAAATTACCAATAAGACTGAGCTGGCCTGTATAGTAGTCTCGTAGACTTACTTTTAGGAAATCTGCTTTTATTAATTCGATGTTTTCGAAGTGCTTTTCTAAGTAGGTAGCTGCCTCAGGATCTATCTCTACTGCTCTGAAACGTTTAGCAGCATTTAGCATGAATTGAGTGATAATGCCCATTCCGGGGCCTATTTCTAGCACATCTTGTGTGCTAATATCTCCTAGACCATCTACAATTGTTTTGGCTGTATCGTTGCTGGTCAGAAAATGCTGTCCGAGGTGTTTTTTAGCTTTCATTAATTTTTGCTTTTAGCCAAGAGGTGAAATCTATGTCTCCTTCTAGTATAGTGGTAATGCGTATGTGATTTATCTGCTCGCTGCCGCTCAGTTGTTTTACCTTCATCCAGTCCTTTTCGGTACACACTAATGTTGCACCTTTCGCTAGTTTTTTCAGACCCTCTAGGTCTTTTTGGGTAAATGAATAGTGGTCCTTATATTCTTTAAAATCTTTTAAATCATAGTTGGATGCTATGTGCTTAGCAAAGATGTCATTCTTTGCTAGACCGCTAAACCCAAAAATAGGACCTTCGATTTCAAGAGGGCCATATACTATCTTGGAGTAAAAGATGGGTTTCTTGCCCCAGTTTATAGGTGTATACTTCGCAGGGCACTTGGTATAGATTGTAGCGTCTGCTCTATTCTCTCCTTTTCTGCTTTCTCTCAGCCTCCCCGCGGGCAAAAGGTAGTCCCGAAAGTGAGGTTTACTGTAGGTGCTTAGAAGTATCTGTAGGCTTGGTTTTATAGCCCTATGCTGAAAAGCGTCATCCAAGATTATGAGGTTTATTTCTGGTCTAGTAGCTAAAATACGTTGCACGCCAGCTACTCGATCTTCGCATACGGCTACAGCTATTTCTTGAAATTTTGTCTTGATTTGTAAAGGTTCGTCTCCTGTTTCTATTGGAGACAATTTGGGTTCTACCCAAAGAAACCCTTTTGTTTTACGGCCGTACCCTCTGCTAAGGATAGCAATGTTATACTCGCCTTTTAGTTCTCTAATAAGGTGCTCTACCATGGGTGTTTTACCACTGCCTCCTATAGCAAGGTTGCCCACAGATATTATCGGGATGTCAAATGAGGTAGATTTGAAAATGCCTTTGTCGTAACACCAATTGCGTATGCTCGTTATCAGCAAATAGATGGCAGCGGGTATAGCAAGTAATATAGTGATGCGACTTTTGATAGACTGCAAAGAAAGGGAAAGATATTATGGTGTTGAAGTTTTTGTCGCTAATGGATGGCTTATTATCAAAGCGTCACATTCTGACGGGTAGAGTTAGACGCTTTTTTAGGGTAGTTTGGCGGTTAGGATATAAGGAAAGTGAAATTTATCAGTGGGATTTTTCATTTTGTACTCGTCCTCAAATCTAACCATTCTACCAAACTCCTTATCTTCGCCCAATGCGAATAGGAGATGTAATACGCCATTTAGAAAGCATCGCTCCACCGAGCTTGCAAGAAATCTATGACAATAGTGGACTCATAGTAGGAGAGAAGAATACGGAAGTGAGCGGAGTGCTTATTAGTTTAGACTGCATAGAAGCTACGGTTAATGAGGCCATAGACCAAAAATGCAATCTGATTGTAGCTCATCATCCCATCGTTTTTGGCGGATTAAAGCGATTTAATAACGCCAACTATGTGCAGCGTACGGTGCAGCTGGCTATCAAGAATGATATTGCGATATACGCTATCCATACGAACCTTGACAATGTATATGCCAATGGTGTGAATGGCAAAATAGCAGAGAAGCTTGGGTTGCTAAATACACGAATATTAGCACCTAAGGCTGGTGAGCTAGTAAAACTAGTGACGTATTGCCCAACTGCGAATCAAGAAGCGATACGCGAAGCATTATTTGCAGCAGGAGCAGGAGGTATCAGTGCATATAGCGAGTGTTCATTTACCACAACAGGTAGTGGTACTTTTAAGGCTGGATCAGGCTCTAATCCAACCGTAGGTGAGGTAGGAAAGCGTCATACTGAGTCTGAAGTAAAAATCGAAGTAATTATTGGCAAACCACAGATAAATACTGTTTTGTCTGCTTTGAGAAATGCTCATCCATATGAAGAGGTTGCCTATGAGCTATATCCTACGTTAAACGAAGATAAGAATGTAGGTAGTGGAATGATAGGGGAGTTGGATTCGGCAATGAGCATAGAAGATTTTTTAGGGCATTTAAAATCATCAATGGATTTGAAGGTAATAAAGCACACCTCATGCAAGAAACCAATAAAGAAAGTGGCCGTTTGCGGAGGGTCTGGTCAATTTCTACTGGCCAATGCAAAAGGCTTAGGAGCAGATGTTTACATCACGTCTGATTTCAAATATCACGAATATTTTGATGCAGAAAATGACGTGATGATTTGTGACATTGGTCACTACGAGAGCGAAAAGTATACAATAGACCTGTTATTTGATATTTTGAGGGAAAAATTTAGTACCTTTGCCGTCCTTAAAACAGGGGTGAACACAAACCCCGTAAACTATTTCATATAATGGCAGCAAAAACAATCGCACAGAAACTGGAGCAACTTTATAAACTCCAAACTATTGACACACGTTTAGACCAGCTTAGAGCGGTACGCGGTGAGTTACCAATGGAGGTTGCAGATCTAGAAGATGAGTTAATAGGACTCAACACTAGACTTACAAATTTCAATACAGAGATTGAAACGTTCAACGAGCAGATAATTGCCAATAGAGAGCAAATAAGAACATCTACTGAGCTGATAAGAAAGTACAAGGCTCAGTTAGAGAAGGTAAAGAATAATCGTGAATTTGATGCTTTAAACAAAGAAGTTGAAATTCAGGATTTGACGATATTAGCTGCAGAGAAAAAAATCGGTGAGATAGATCGCTCTATCAAGTTGAAAGAGGAGCTTATCAGCGAAGTGCAAACGAAACTTGACGAGCGTGAAAAAGATCTTGAGAACAAGAAGACTGAGCTAAAAGAAATAACGGCTGAGACCGAGAAGGAAGAAGCTGCAATAGCTACTGAGAAAGAGAATGCTAAAGAGTCTGTAGACGAAAAGTTGATCAAGGCTTACGACAGAATCCGTGAAAACTTCAGAAACGGTATTGCTGTAGCACCTATTCTTAGAGCTGCTTGTGGAGGTTGTTTTGCAAAAGTGCCGCCACAATTACAGTCAGATATCCGTCAATCTAAAAAAATTGTAATTTGCGAAGCGTGCGGTCGTATACAAATAGACGCCCGTATGGCAGGTATAGAAGAGCATGTTGAAGAAGAAACAGCAAAACCAAAGAGAAGAGCAGTTCGAAAGAAATAAGCTCCTTAGGTTTTCGTTTTTATTCTTTTTAGTACTCTTTACACTGGCCAGCTATGCTGGTCATACATTTTATTTCAATAAAAATTTAATAGTTGCCCAAGGGCAGAACTACGAGCTTCGGTTGAACCAGGCTCGCACGATCTTGATGGAGGAACAAACCTTGGATCAAGAGAATAGTGCGATTCACTATCTTCTTCATTTCAATGCATTTATGACAGCATTTATCACAGAAGAACAAAGTGATTATGCTGCTTATAAGAAGGTGCAGGATGCGGCATTATTGCATTATGAAGCACTACCAGATTCCTTCGCTTTTAAGCGTTTGGCCCAATCAGACGCTTACTTTTTTTCGGGGACACTTAAAGCCAAGTTTGAGGAATTTTATGGTGCTGCTAGAGACGTAAATAGAGCGAATGTATTGATCAATGAAAATCACCATTTATTTCCAAATTTCCTTCCCAATAATAGGACCAGAGGGATCATAAAGATTTACCTAAGTACTGTTCCAGATAACTATGCCTGGGTAGTAAGTATGCTAGGTATTAGCGGTGACATGAAAGAAGGCCTGAGTCTGCTAAAGAAGCTAGCTCATACTGCTCAAGATACGGGCTATCTAAGTCTTTTTGCTAAAGAAGCGGCGTATCTGTATTCGTTTTCGCTAATGCATGTAGCCAAGAATCCAGCGAAAGCTTGGAGCGAAACCTTGAGGTGTACAAATGACTACACGACTAATCTTACTTCTACATACTTTAGAAGTGCAATGGCGGGCAAACTCAAAAAAAATGAGACGGCCATAAGTATATTGGAAAGAAGACCCATAAGCGAAGAGTACGAACGGTTTTATTTTCTAGACTATTTACTTGGCGTTGCTAAACTCAAGAAGTTGGATACAACGAGCATCATAGACCTGGACCAGTTTTATTCCCATTACAAAGGGAGGAATTATATAAAAAGTTGCTTGCAAAAAATGAGCTGGTACTATACTATATCTGGGGATACTACAAAAGCGGAGGAATATCAAGTACTCATAGAGGAAAAAGGGTACAAGCTGAATGGAGAGGACAAGCAGGCGATAGTGTACGCAGCTAAAGGGCTGCCAAATTCTCAACTCCTCAAAACGAGATTGCTTTATGATGGTGGATATACACAAGAAGCCTCATCAGTAATAAGTAAAGTCGATTATAAGATACTGTCTAGTCGTCAACTGAAAGCAGAGTATTGTTATCGCAAAGGACGAATTCTTGAAAAAGAAGGAAATATGAAAGACGCTCTAATGCTCTATGAAGCATGTACATTATTTGGCATTGACAGCAAGGAGTATTATGCGGCATATGCAAGCATCTATTTAGGTGATTATTATCTCAAACAGGGATATCATGCCGAAGCAAAGAAATTTTATCGGAGAGCATTAAGTTTTAAGACCAATAGGGAGTATAAGAGTTCCGTAGAGCAACGTGCTAAAGCAGGGTTGTCAAAGCTCAAGTAATTCCTCCATCTACGTTATCTTGTCCATATGCATCCCTATCTTATGTATATATCATTATACCGAAGTATAGTGTATAGTATTTGGGGTAAAATCGGCGTATTTTTGCCGACTTAAAAAGTCATAAGAAATGAGTGATAGACCAGTAAGAGTGCGATTTGCACCTAGTCCTACAGGACCTCTACATATTGGAGGTGTTAGAACGGCCCTATACAATTACCTGTTTGCTAAGCAAAATAAGGGTAAGTTTTTGCTTAGAATTGAAGATACAGATCAGAAACGTTTTGTTGAAGGAGCTGAGGATTATATCAATAAGAGTTTAGCTTGGTTGGGTATGCCTATAGACGAGGGAGTGCACGAAGGTGGCAACTTTGGACCTTACAAGCAAAGTGAGCGTATGGATACGTATGCTGCTTACGCAGATCAACTCATACAAGCGGGTCATGCATATTACGCTTTTGATACTCCAGACGAACTTAATGAGATGCGTGCTAAGTTAGAGGCCAATAAGATGAGTGCCAAGTACGATGCGACATCTCGTATGAGTATGCGAAATTCGCTCACTCTGAGCGAGGATGAGGTAAAAGATCGCCTGGATAAGGGAGACAAATATATTGTACGAATTAAGCTGCCACGCAATGAGGAGATTCGTTTTCATGACGAAATACGCGGGTGGATAGTTTTCAATAGTAGTCAGCTAGATGACAAAGTACTGTTAAAAGAAGATGGACTTCCTACCTACCACTTGGCCAATATCGTAGATGATCATCTAATGGAGATAAGTCATGTGATACGTGGCGAGGAGTGGTTGCCAAGTGCTCCACTTCATGTTATGCTTTATAAATACTTAGGATGGGAAGATACAATGCCCAAATTTGCTCACCTGCCATTGATATTAAAACCAGATGGTAAAGGTAAACTCAGTAAAAGAGACGGAGATAGACTTGGTTTCCCTGTGTTCCCTTTGGAGTGGAAATCTCCCGAAGGAGAAATAAGCAGCGGGTATAGAGAGAGCGGCTATATGCCAGAAGCTGTTGTCAATATGTTGGCTATGTTGGGTTGGCATCCGTCTGATAATCAAGAGCTCTTTACTATGGAAGAACTGATCAAGACATTTAGTCTAGAGAAAGTTTCTAAGAGTGGTGCTAAGTTTGATATGGATAAGGCAAAATGGTACAACCACCATTACTTGATGAATGCCAGTGGTACAGCACTGCGTGCAATGGTAGACGGTCAGGTGACAGATGTACATACTTCTAAAGGAGAAGACTACCTGCTTGAGGTGCTAGAGATGCTAAAAGAAAAAGTAAGTTTTGCTGGAGAAATATTGCCGTTGGGTCAATACTTCTTTGCACCTCCAGCGGAGTACGATGAGAAGGTGCAGCGTAAAAAGTGGAAGGATGAAGTGCCAGGTTACATCAATGATTACATCAACGGTTTGGTAGAAGGAAACAAAACTACCGCCTCTGATATGGAAGATCACTTAGAAGCATATGCGAGTGAGAAAGGAATAGGTAAAGGAATGTTAATGCAACCGCTTCGTTGGGTAGTAAGTGGTCAGGCAGGAGGGCCTCCTATCTTTGAAATGCTAGCGTTAATTGGTCTAGCAGAAATAGCAAAAAGACTAGAAGTAGTAAACGAAAAGTTTTAGTAGCACACAGGAATTGGATAAAAGAGAAGTAGGTCGATAGGCCTACTTTTTTTGTAGGTTCAGTATTTCGCACGCTTTTTCGCTGGCGAGTTGCTCTGCAACCTTCTTAGATTTGCCTCTTGCTTTGGTTATTTCTACCCCGTCAATTATTACCCCGATTATATACACCTTAATCTTTTTCTCCTCTTCAGCGTTGAGTACTTTAAAATCCAGCTCTTTTTTCTCTTTTTGAGCATATTGATTGAGCAGACTTTTAAAATTTACGGTAATGTCTTTGAGTTCATCAAAGTCTAGATGTGGAGCAACTATTTTACGCTGGATAAAGCGTTTAGTGAACGTATGGCCTTTATCTAAGTAAATGGCACCTATAAGTGCTTCGAGGGCGTTACCCGCGATGCCACGCACGGCAGCAGGGTTTTTTGAGATGCTCCTGTCAAAAATAATGTGCTCGTGCAAGCCCATATTGAATGCAATTTCAGCTAGCATTTTTCGACTTACACTCTTACTTCTCATTTCAGTCAGAAATCCTTCTCCCTGAAAAGGAAATTTTTTGAAGAGAAACTCCGCGATAATTAAATCCAATACAGCATCGCCAAGATATTCTAAGCGTTCGTTATTGTTCTTAATATCGATGCCCTGTAACTTGCGTGAGGTCGAGTTGTGTAAAAATGCTTGTTGGTATAGTTTTATTTTTTTAGGACAATAGCCAAGTAAACGGTACAATTTTTTGTAGTACTGTTTGTTCTTAGAAAATTGAGTAAAGTAAATTTTTTGGATACTGCCTATCACAGTATTAGTCGCATTTCCCCATTACAACAGATGCGTTGTGCCCTCCAAAACCGAAGGTGTTGCTGAGTGCATACTTCACTTCCCTCTTCTGTGCTTTGTTGAAGGTGAAGTTGAGTTTAGAGTCAAACTGCTCATCGTCTGTAAAATGATTGATAGTAGGAGGTATGATTCCGGTATTGATTGCAGACAGACAAGCCAACGCTTCTACAGCACCGGCAGCACCAAGAAGGTGTCCAGTCATAGATTTGGTAGAGCTTATATTTAACGTGTATGCATGATCACCGAATACGCCTTTTATAGCTTTGGTTTCGCTTATGTCTCCCAGCGGAGTAGAAGTGCCATGCACGTTTACATAGTCTATATCTTCTGGTTTTAGATTGGCATCTCGCAAAGCAAACTTCATTACATTAATAGCACCCAAACCTTCAGGATGGGGAGCTGTAATGTGGTGTGCGTCTGCGGTTAATCCACCACCTAGTATTTCGCCATAAATTTTAGCACCTCTTGCTTTAGCATGCTCATATTCTTCGAGCACGAGTGATGCAGCTCCTTCTCCCAAGACAAAACCATCTCGATCTGCATCAAATGGTCTTGAAGCAGTATGTGGACTATCGTTACGTTCAGAGAGAGCTTTCATACTATTAAAACCGCCTACAGCAGACGGAGTAACACAGGCTTCTGAGCCGCCGGTTACTATCGCTTTAGACATGCCAAGGCGAATATAGTTGTATGAATCTATGATAGCGTTATTAGACGATGCACATGCAGATATTGTCCCAAAGTTTGGTCCTCTGAAACCATACTTTATAGAAATATATCCTGGAGCAATGTCTCCTATCATTTTAGGAATAAAAAAGGGATTAAATCTAGGTGTTCCGTCACCTCTTGTAAAATCCCCTATTTCTTTTTCAAGCGAAGTAAGTCCACCTATACCAGATGCCCAGATTACTCCTATCTCTTCTGGTACAAAATCTGTATCCATGAGTCCAGAGTCTAAGACAGCTTCGTCGGCTACCACCATGGCGTATTGTGTAAAAGGATCCATTTTTCGGGATTCCTTTCTGTCAAGATGATCTTTTAGGTCGAAATTTTTGATTTCGCACGCAAAACGTGTCTTGAACTTTTCGGTATCAAAACGTGTTATAGGTGCGGCACCACTAACTCCCTTAGCAAGTGCATCCCAATACTCCTTGGCTGTATTGCCTATAGGTGTAAGAGCACCAATTCCGGTTACTACTACTCGCTTGAGTTGCATATGTCGGTTTGGTTGGCTATGATTAACCTGCGTTTTCAGTAATGTATGTTACTGCATCACCTACAGTTGCAATCTTTTCAGCTTGCTCATCAGGTATAGCGATGTTAAATTCTTTTTCGAATTCCATGATTAGCTCTACAGTATCTAGTGAGTCAGCACCAAGATCATTGGTGAAACTTGCAGCGGTAGTTACTTCAGATTCTTCGACACCTAATTTATCTACAATTATTGATGTTACTTTTTCAGCTATTTCAGACATATTAATTTTATTTTTGTTATGTCCTGCAAAGAACATTTTTTTAGAATAAATAGACAAAAATTATTTGCATTAACTATAAACACATTGAATTTACAATTTTATGCAGTCATTATTTACCACAGACGAATTTGTCCTAAAATACCCGTGCATCTACGGTATATCTACTTCTATGAGACATGTGAAGCTTGGGTATGGGCTCTCAGTTCATCCAGATATAGCGTTACAATACGAGGAAGATATTTCTGATTATAGCAAAGAAAGTAAGCATGCAGCCTATCATTTGACCTTCCTTGATGACCAAAGTAGCTACTTAATCATTAAAAATAGGGGCACAAAACATCATTTTTATCCGAAGTACAAGCAAGTCGATTATTTACTATGCAGTATGAATGAGGAAGAAATAAATTCTGAAATAGTTCAAATAGTTGGTAAACTTAAAGGTATATCGATTTGTTTTGCACTTAATAATCCAAGTCCAAAAGAAATCTTAAACTTTACTCAATTACAATGAGCGAAAATATAAAATACAACAAAACGAAAATTATAGCCACTATGGGTCCAGCTACCTCGAGTGTGCCAATGCTAAAAAAAATAATAAAAGCAGGTGTAGATGTCTGTAGAGTAAATTTTTCTCATGGTGACTGGGATACCCACCTAGAGGTGGTGAACAATATTCGTCAAGCAAATAAGGAATTGGGCAGTAACGTAGCTATCCTTGGAGATTTGCAGGGCCCAAAACTTCGTATAGGAGAGGTGGAAAACAACAGTATGCTTCTTGAAGAAGGTGCTGTAATGACATTAACGACGGAAGCAACAGTAAGCTCTGGAAAAACTATTTATGTAAAGTACTCTACGCTAGCCAGAGATGTAAAAGTAGGTGAGCGAGTGCTTTTAGATGATGGTAAACTAGAGTTAGAGTTTTCCAAAAGAATAAATGACAGTACGGTAGAAGCCGTAGTCATAAATGGTGGACCCCTTAGCTCCAACAAAGGCTTTAATTTACCGTCTTCTGATATGTCGGTTGCTAGTCTTACTCCAAAAGATAAAAAGGACTTAGAGTTCATCATGAAGCATGAGTTTGATTGGGTGGCATTATCGTTTGTTAGAGAAGATAAGGACATTATTGAGTTAAGGGATATCTTAACCAAGAACAATTGCCATGCACACATCGTAGCCAAAATTGAAAAGCCTCAAGCTGTAGAGAACATAGATTCTATAATAGCGGCTACAGATGCGATTATGGTAGCCCGTGGAGATCTGGGTGTAGAGATGCCTATGGAGCAGGTACCAATGATTCAAAAACGTATCGTAACTAAGTGCGTAGAAGCGTCTACACCAGTAATAATAGCTACTCAGATGATGGAGAGTATGATTACATCTCCTACGCCTACTAGAGCAGAGGCCAATGATGTGGCTAATGCAGTAATGGACGGTGCTGATGCTGTAATGCTTAGTGCAGAGACATCTGTAGGTGACTATCCACTAAAAGCTGTACAAGCAGTAGAACGTATCCTTGGCAGTACAGAGATGGGATGGGATGTTTACAATAAGATAAAGAAACCAGATCCTTCATCTAGATCCTTTATTAGCGATAGAATTTGCTACGCAACAGTTAGCATGAGTGAAGGGATAGGGGCGAAGGCTATAATCTCTATGACACAGACAGGATATACAGCTTACAAAATTGCAAGTAGTAGACCCAATTGTGATGTGTTCATATTTACGGCAAACAAGCGTTTACTAAATAGATTGAGCTTGGTCTGGAACGTTCGTGCTTTCTATTACGATAAGAAAACGAATACGGATGAAACCATACGCGATGTTATAGCAGAACTTCAAGAAAAGAACTTCTTGAAAGACGGCGATGTTGTTATCAATACTGCTGCAATGCCAGTAGTAGAAAACAGAAAAACAAACGCGATAAAAATCAGCACAGTAGGTGAGTGAAATTGTAAATAAAGTAGCCCTCAGCGGTATCGTCACTATTGATCTGGAGGACTTGATTCTCGATAGAAAAGAATCATCCCTTGATATCTTCGGACAATTATTTCAGGGGCTTATTCTCCGTGAAAAAGACTTTAGAGCATGGGTTAAAGAGCACGAATGGAGTGTCTATGCAGAACATAACGTTGCGGTATATTGTAGCAGTGACGCTGTGATACCAACTTGGGCATACATGCTCATTGCATCTGCACTAAGACCCCATACCGAGCACGTTTTCTTTGCCAAACCAGAGGCATTGCCAGCACTAGTAGCAGAAAGAGCTTTAGCTTCGGTTGATGCACTAGAATACACCGATAAGCGTGTAGTAGTAAAAGGTTGTGGTAACCGAGAAATAAGTAACCATGCCTATGTACTCTTAACCAATAGACTTGTAAGTACTGCCAAAACGGTAATGTTTGGCGAGCCGTGTAGTACGGTGCCTGTATACAAGCAACGTAATAAGTAGTTTTTTTCTACCCAAAAATCCAAAAAAAAGTCTGATTTCTTAGAGAAGTCAGACTTTTTTTTGGATTTATCTGCGTCTTAGTTGCCAATGGCTTTCATTGCATCAAAGTCCATTATTCTAGTACCGTTTTTGTATTGCGATACAAACGCATCATCTATGCCGAGTGTTTTAATGTCATTTCTGAACTGTACTGCGTCCATTAAGTTGATAAAGTGCCCTATTACATAGCGTTTTTTACCGTCTACATCTTCTGCTTTTATCGTTTTTAGTTTTTCATTGAACGACGCTAAATTAAGGTACTCATAGTATCCCATTTGCACTTGATACACAGTTCCCATCGGAAGTTTTGTAGATGGCATAGAACTTTCAAGGCTAGCATACTTAGCTTTTAATATCGCTAATTCTGCAGCTAACTCTTCTCGTTCTGCTCTCAGTTTCTCCATTTCAGCGAGTTGAGTCTTTAGGTCGATTACCTCATCGTTTAGGTTTACGACTTCCTTTTTATGCTTTTTTTGCATGCGTACCCATTTTTCTGGATTCTTTTTGTAGGTCTTTATTTCCTTTTTGAGAGCTTTACGCTCTTTTTTACTCAATGTTTGTGCTTCTGCTAGGTTTATTCCTGCTATTAGTAGGAAGGTTAATAGTACAGTTACGATTTTTTTCATTCTCATTATTGTTGCGTTTTTTGTATGTAGCAAAATTAGAGAAAAGATGTGCAACCTCCATTCATAAGCAGTGTGATTAACTACATTTGTATCCACTTTAGAATACACATTATGGAATACAGAATAGAACGAGACAGCATAGGAGAGGTTAAAGTACCAGCAGACAAATACTGGGCTGCACAGACACAGCGGTCAGTTGAAAACTTTAAAATAGGGAGTCAAACCATGCCTATAGAGATTATCAAAGCTTTTGGTGTTTTGAAAAAGTGTGCTGCCATGACAAATGCAGAATTAGGTGTTCTAACTCAAGAAAAAGCGGATCTCATATCAGATGTATGTGATGAGATAATTGATGGTAAGTTAGATGACCAATTCCCATTGGTAGTATGGCAAACAGGCTCTGGTACACAGAGTAATATGAATGTAAACGAAGTGATTGCTAACCGCGGTCACGTATTGAATGGAGGTAATCTTTCAGATGAGAACAAGGTGCTTCATCCAAATGATGATGTAAATAAGTCGCAAAGCAGTAACGATACGTTCCCTACGGCTATGAGTATAGCAGTGTATAAGCAAATGATTGATTTTGCTATCCCAGGATTGCAAGTACTGAAAGATACATTCAAAAAGAAAGCCCGAGACTTTAAAGATATAGTGAAAATAGGTCGTACGCATTTTATGGATGCCACGCCGCTTACTTTGGGTCAAGAGTTTAGCGGATATAGACGCCAGCTAGAAATGAGTATTTTAGCGATAGAGAATGCCATGATAGGTGCTCAGGAGATAGCCTTGGGTGGCACTGCAGTAGGTACAGGCCTGAACACGCCTAGTGGATACGACGTGATGGTAGCAGCCAAAATAGCTGCAGAAATGGAGATGCCTTTTCGCACAGCAGAGAATAAGTTTGAAGCACTAGCTGCACACGATGCTATGGTAGAACTACATGGTGCACTTAAGCGTGCAGCAGTGAGTTGTATGAAAATAGGCAATGACATACGTATGTTAAGTTCAGGACCAAGAAGCGGTATAGGCGAATTGATAATCCCAAGTAATGAACCAGGATCGAGTATAATGCCAGGTAAGGTGAATCCTACGCAGTGTGAGGCTCTCACTATGGTATGTGCTCAGGTAATGGGTAATGATGTGGCGGTAACAATAGGGGGCAGCAATGGTCACTTTGAGTTAAACGTATACAAACCGCTAATAGCGGCTAACGTGTTGCAAAGTGCTAGAATACTAGGGCAAGCATGTTTATCTTTTAACGATAACTGCGTAGTAGGTGTAGAGCCAAACCACGCTGAGATACAGAAAAAACTGGATAGCTCACTAATGCTAGTAACCGCTCTTAATACACATATAGGGTATGATAACGCAGCTAAAATTGCCAAAAAAGCGTATACGGACAACTCCACATTAAAAGAAGCAGGCGTAGAGCTTGGTTTTTTGACGGCAGAGCAGTTTGATGAGTGGGTGGTGCCTGCAGATATGTGTGGTGATATAGAACTCGGATTTTAATCCATGAGCACCAAACTAAAACCGTTCAGGCTTAAGACCATTGGTAAATATACCGATAAAAAAGACCTGAAAATACTCGACATAGGCTCGGGCAGTCACTCGAGTACTATTACCAAAAAATGGCTACCTAAGTGCCATTATACCGGTGTAGACAGAGATGTAAGCTACGACAATACCGAGGAAGACATTCAGAATATGGATGAGTTCTTTCAGTTGGACCTTACAGAGCTAGACTACAGTGCTATTCCAGACGATACGTATGATGTGATCATAATGAGTCACGTAATAGAACACCTATACAATGGAGATAAGGTGCTTCCGTTGTTATTTAAAAAGCTAAAGAAAGGTGGTTTATTCTATATAGAATTTCCGTGTGAGGCGAGTGCTAGTTTCCCGAGCAAAAAAGAAACACTAAACTTCTTTGATGACGATACCCACGTGCGTATCTGGTCTATTAAAGAAGTAGCCAATATCTTTATGGACGGTAAGTTCAATGTGAAGATGGCGGGCAAAAACCGCAGTTGGATCAATATCGCTCTTATGCCTATCAAGATACCATTGCAACTCATCACCAAAGGCTATGTGCGTGGCGGGGTATATTGGGATGCGTATGGCTTTGCAGATTATCTGATAGCGGAGAAGGGATAACGCTACTTACAACTAGTATGCGGCTAACTTGCTACCGCTATAGATTTAGACTCTTTAACAGATCTTTTATACGTTCACTAGATGGTCTAGGAGCATTTGCATCTACTACATTTCCTTTATCATCAATTAGAATAAATCTAGGTATACTATTAATACTGTAATCTCTTGCAAAAGTGGTTTGCCAACCATTATCTGCCAGAAGTTGTGTGCCTTTTAATTCTTTTTTAGCAATCATTTTTTTCCAGCCTTTTTTTGCAGCATCCTTAGAGTTGTCTTTATAGCTTGCACCATCATCAATAGAAATGCTTACAAATTCAATGTTTTTACCATGATATTCTTTTTCTAAACGTTTTAATGATGGGATTTCAGCTATACATGGTCCACACCACGTAGCCCAAACATCTATATATACATACTTGCCCTTGAAGTCTTTTAAAGATGTTTTTGAACCATTAATATTTTCAAAATCATTGAATTCTGGAGATGGGTTTCCAACAAAAGAAGCATAGGTATCTTTTTCTGCTTTCATACGAGCATACTGTTTTTTCAGGCCTTCTTCCATACGTGCAATTTCTTCTTTTTCACTAATTATCAAACGCTCATCTAACCCTGTAGCATTGGTCAAGAAATCAGTAAATTTTGCAATAATTTCTGAAGTTTTTGAATCGAATTCATCTTCTGAGGCATCAAATAAATCCATTGAGATGGTCTTTTCAGACAATAATGCCTTTTGTGCTAAGTAATTACTGTTCTCCGAACCGCTACCCGTATACTTTACGGTTTCGTCAAATAGTTTTGTGTCTAGTGTTAAATTAATGTTGTCGCCATTTTTCAGATAAAGGGAGGTGCTTTCATTGCCATCTGTAAAATTAAATAGGGAGGCTTCATTTTTTATATGGAAGGTGTCAGAAAACGTACCGTCTGGGTTAATTTTAATTTCTTTACTATAATTCCTGTTACGTATTTTACCATCTTTACCAAGGTGATTGGTAATTGTTCCGGAAACAGTTGCATAGTCTTTCGCAACCTCTTGTTTGCAAGAAAATAATGTAAGTACTAAAATAAGAGTAAATATACTTTTTGTCATAATTATTGTTTAAATTAAATTATTCACAGGAAAAA
>CAWVTO010000009.1:0-18738 GCA_963932895.1 uncultured bacterium | reverse complement strand
AGTAGGAGGTGGTCCCGGTTCTTATACGGGCTTGCGTATAGGAGTAAGCCTTGCCAAAGGACTATGTTTTGGTGCTAATATCCCACTTATAGCCTGTTCTACATTGAGAGCTTTGGCAGTAGCGGCCTTGGAGCAAAATCCCAATGCCGATAGAGTAATATCACTCATTGATGCTCGACGTATGGACGCTTACTTAGGTGTTTTCGATGCCAAACTGGTAGCGGAAGCGGAGGAGCACTTTATAACAATAGACGAACAATTGGCTGTGGATTACTTGAAAGGGGATACAATAGCTGTGGGTAGCGGTGCTGCCAAGTGGATCACAGAATTCGAACTCGGCGACAGCGTAATAGATACAAAATCAACACTTTATGCCAAACATTTGCTGAATGAGGCATTGCAAAAATGGGAGCAAAACAGCGTAGAAGATATGGCATACTATGAGCCCAACTATATCAAGTCCGTTTTTGTGACAAGGCCCAAGCCCAAATTTTAATATTTCATAACATAAGGCTTGAGCAGATTGGTATATTTGCGGTCCTTATTTGTAGATGAAGTACAACGCTCTTATAACCATCTTACTGTTCAGTGTAAGTGCACTCGCACAGTCATTCGACGAAAAAACAACCAACTCTTCCAACGTGCGTCTGAATGTTTCCAACTCGGGAACCTATGGGAATGCTATGCGTGGGTACAGAGATGGCAGTGGGAATCCCAGTGGGGAATACCCAGCGGGTAGTGGTGTAGAGCATGTTTTCGAAAGCGGAATTTGGTTCGGTGGATTGATCAATGGGAGTACTGTGGCTGTGAGTACAGCGTCTGTAGATGCTCCGCAAGGGTATAGTACAGGTTCTTCAGGGTTTGAGTTTTATCCAGAGCCCGGTGACGTACTGCGAGAGATATCCTCACTACGCAATAGCCCTTTTTATTCGCCAAATGCCATTTCGCATCAAGATTTTATTGCGACATATTCAGACAGAAATGTACAAGTACCAGGCACACAGACGCAGATAGCTGGTCACCTAGACCCGCTCAATGTGGAAGTAACTTCTCGTAGCTACAATTGGAATTATAGTTTTAGTGACTTTTTCGTCATCTTAGATTTTGAAATAGAAAACACGGGAAACAATACAATAGACTCTGCATATTTTGGCCTGTGGGCAAACACTGTAGTACGGAATATCAACATTACTCCAGCCGGCAGTGGCGGAGCTGCTTTTTATAATAAAGGAGGCAATGGATACTTTGATAGTTTGCAGATGGCATATTGCTATGATAACTCTGGAGATGTTGGATTTACAGATAGTTATGTAGGTCAAAAATTTCTAGGAGCAGAAGACAAGAATGGTTTTCAGCATCCAGAGGCCAATCCGAGGTTCAATGCTCACTACAATGCGTGGCAGTTCAATAGTACATCAGACCCTATCTTCTTTCAACCCTCCAATGATAACACCCGCTATCAAAAAATGACACGTGGGCTCAATGACCAACCGTGTTGGAACGCTACAAATGCAACAAATTCCAATTGTGGATCTCGTAGTTATATTGACCAACTAAATCAAGCAGGAAATCGTTCAGATTTAGTTTCGGTAGGACCATTTATAGATTTTAGCCCTGGAGATAAAGTGAAGGTAAGCTATGCTTTTATCTTTGGTAAAAAGAAAGAGGATGGCAACCCCAATAGTGAAAACAACAAAACACAACAAAGCACTTTCTTGGCCAATGCTAGCTGGGCACAAACGGCGTATGGTGGCGAAGATGTAAATTTCAACGGAAAGTTAGACGTAGGAGAAGATATAGACGGAGACGGTAAGTTAACGAGATTCATTCTTCCAGCACCTCCAGAGATACCCAATACCAAGGTAGTAACATCTGACAACAAAATAGAAATCTACTGGGACAATAATGCAGAAGAGAGCATAGACCCTATAAGTCAGTTAAAGGATTTTGAAGGGTATAGGTTATATATGACCAAACTTGGTTTTGATGTAACAGATGTGCCCAGTCTTCAACGAGACTTAGTAAAAATTGGCGAGTATGATATTGCTAATAATGGGTTCAACTATGAGACCGGTTTTGCTAAAGTAAAACTAGATCAGCCTGCTACGTTCGAAGGGGACGATACGGATTACGAGTATAAGTTTACAGTTGATAATGTGCTCAATGGTTGGCAGTATGCTATTTCGGTTACAGCCTTTGATAGAGGAAATGAAGAAAGCAATTTAGAAAGTCTAGAGAGTAGTCCATTGGCCAATAATTTTAGAGCATTTGCCGGAAAGCCAGTGAACAAAAATCTCTCTACCAATGCACCATTTGCGTATCCAAATCCATATTACGCAGGGGCTAGTTGGGAGGGCAAGAGCTCATTCCAAGAGCAAAGTAGGAAATTGTACTTTGCCAACTTGCCTGCCAATTGTGAGATAACCGTATTTTCAGCTGCAGGAGATTTCTTAGACCAAATCACACACAATGCACAGTATGATGGCAGCGATATACGTTGGAATCAAACTTTTGGGGCAGAAGATGCTTCGCAAAATGTGTACAGCGGTGGCGAACACGCTTGGGATTTACTTACAGAAAATACACAAATTATATCTAGAGGATTATACATATTTACCGTAAAAGACTTGGACACTGGCAAGCTGTACAAAGGCAAGTTTGCTGTGATTAAATAAAGAATTTTAAAACAAACAAAAATGAAAAAACAATTACTAGTATTAACGTTAGGATTATTTGCTATCCTATTTACAAGTGCTCAAACATCCGTTTCTGTAAGAGACCTACAGTTTGTAAGTGTAACAGACCTTGCAGCTTGCAAAGATGCAAGTACCTACGATGGCCAGACCATTAAAACGGTAGGTATTGTAATGCACAACGGTAACCTTACTGAAGTTGCTTCAGGATCGGTAAACGGAGGCTACAGGCCAGGGGTTCACATCATAGATACGGCTACAGGAGCCACTATGGGAGATTTCAATACAATTCAAATACACGGCGTGTATGATGATGGACAAAGCCAGCCAGTTACTATACTAGATAACTTAGTTGCAGGTATGATCGTAGAGGTGATAGGTGAAATGGGGGGATTTAGTGGTGAAACACAATTATCTCCGTCAGATGCATCTTCTGTAACGGTAATAGGAACGACTACGGCACCTACTCCAGCAGTAGTAAGCATTGGACTATTAAATGATAACAGTAGAGTAAATAAATTGCCTTCTGGGGAAGCGTGGGAAGGTTCACTAGTGACGGTAGAAAACGTTACTGTAGTAGCTGTAAATGCATTCAGTGGTGGAACAAGAGTAAGTTTTGACATCAGTGATGCCAACGGAAATACCATGAATGTTTCAGATAGATTTATCGCTCAAAAATTAGTAGGATGGGTACCAAGAAATGCCTCTAGTCCACAAGTAGCAGGCGAGTTTGTAGCACCTATTGTTGGTACACAGTACGAGTCTATTACCGGCATAGTATTGCATTCAGAAAACGGGTGTACAGGTGGTACAGGTAGAGGATATGAACTAAATCCATTTGACACGAGCCACTACAAGGTAGGAGATACACCTCCTAGTATTACAGATGTGACTAGAAATCCACTGGTACCAGGTAGTACTGATGATGTAGTACTTTCTGCTCAAATCATTGATTTCAACGGAACTGTTGCTAGTCAAACACTGTATTACACCACAGACATTAACGCTGAGAATACGAGCTTTATTGCAGTACCAATGACGCTCAAAACAGGATCTTCAGATGAGTTTGAAGCAACTATACCAAAAGCAGCTGATGGTACTATCATACGATATTACATCAAGGCAGCAGACAACGATGCCAACGAAAGCTTTGAACCATTTACGGCAAGTACAGCAACCGGTTCTACTTCATTTTATACGGTAAGAGATGCTGGTTTAACCATCGTAGATTTACAATATGTATTGAATGAAGGCTCTGACGCGAGTCCTTATGTAGGTCAAACGATAACGGTAAAAGGGTACATCACGGCGAGTGCAAAGCCTTATGATTTAGAAGATATATACCTTCAAGATAAAGATGCTACAGAGTGGGCGGGTATACACCTAAGAGGAAGTGCAGACTTGTTGGAGCTCTGGAGAACAGAAGAAGTAGAAGTGACAGGTGTGGTGTTAGAATCATTTGGTTTTACGGAGATAGACGTAACGTCTGTATCTAAGACAGGCAAAACTGCTGAAATAATGCCGATAGAACTGCCCGTAAGTGATAGCCTTGGTAGAGCAAATAATGGGTATGAAAAATACGAAAGTATGCTAGTGAAGATGGTAAATGATGGTGGAAAGGTAAAAATAGCTGACCCACAGTTTAATCCATTTGGTGAGTGGACTATAGCAGATGATACCGCTGCAAACTTTGCCAATAGTACAAAGGTACAGGCAGGTGTGAAAAACGGGAACAACAACTCATCACTTTGGGTTTCTGTATTAGCGGACAGTGCTTTTGAAACACAAGATGGAATACTTGAAGTGCCACTGGTAGAAGCAACACAAGGAATGGAGATGGATGCCTTAGTAGGTATAATGTACTACGGTTTTGGTCAGTTCGCTGTTAAGCCAAGAAACAATGATGATCTAGAAGGGTTTAGTGTTGAGTTAGACTCAGCTGAGTATGCCAAAGATACAGCAACAAACGCTGTACCTACCTTCCAAGCGTTGGGAGTGACATTCTATCCTAATCCAGCAAGCAATGTGATCACTGTAAAAACAGAGAGCAATGCAACGGGTAATGTGGTTGTAAGAAGCCTAGATGGTAGAATAATAGCAAGTGAGCAAGTAGTAGGTAGAGCAACAGTAAATGTAGCTGCACTTACGCGTGGTATATATGTTTTAGAATTTACAAACGACCAAGGGCAGAGAGCATCTGCTAAGTTCGTAAAACTTTAATGAATAACCAATTGAGATATGCAAACAAGGGGCTTGGCACACTGGTGCTAAGCCTACTTGTTTTTGTTTTTTCATGTAAAAAAGGAGAACAGCTACCCAATGCAGCACCAGAGACTGCTCTGAGCATAGAGGCTATCAACCTTACAGGAGAAAACAGGCTAAATAGTACCGTAAACCTTACGTGGTTTGGTACAGATATAGATGGTTTTGTACAGTATTATGAGTACAAGATAAACAATGGTGAATGGACCCGCACGCAGACACAAGACAGTACGTTTTTGTTTCGTATAGATCCAGATCAAGACTCTACTGACATAGATTTCTATGTGCGAGCAGTAGACAATGAAGATACCAAAGACCCATCTCCAGCATTTCTCAGAGTACCCCTAAAAAATACGCCACCAATAGTGACTTTCGAAGAAGCAAGTTTGCCTTCAGATACCACTAACTTGGTCATTACATTTCGCTATACAGCTTCAGACCCGGACGGTAGTGAGACCCTCAAACAGGGTTTCTTAAGAGCCAATGATGGTGACTGGCAAGAGATAGACCTTAACCAAAAATTAGTCTCGATAATGCCAAGTAATACGACCATCGCCGGAACTGGTGATGCAAGTGTCTATTACGGATTATCTACTACCCCAGCCATGACTATCAATGGATTTCTAAATGGAGGAGATAATGTAATACAACTAAAAGTAACCGATATAGCCAATGCTGAAAGTGCAATAGATAGTGCAGACAGCATCTATGTAAAACCACAAGTAGGAGACTTATTGGTAGTCGGCGGGCACAATGCCAGCATATCTGCACAATATGAAAACCTCGTAAAAATAAGCTATGCCAATGCAGATTTTGTAAATTTTGCAGGAAACGGCGGTCTTAATCAGCCTAAATTTTGGGAACCTACATTTAGCCTCATGGCCGGTAATTATGATAAGATATTCTTCCATTCAGACGAAGCAAATTTCAGTAACCCACTCACAGGAGCAGATGGCAAAATGCTAGATTTTGCAGCACCTGTTATTCAAACACTCATTGACAATAATAAAAAAATATTGGTTTCTACGGCATTTGCCACAGGAGCAGACCTCTCTACCATAGGAGGAATTTTATCTATAGATAGTTTTAGCCCAAGTAGGGGACAAGCCTTTTTTACAAACGACAGCTTTGCTATCAGCCAAGACGCGACATACCCCGACTTGCAACCGTCCAATTTTTTGCTAGCAGCAGACCCATTTTATCCATCAATAGACGCAGAGGTGTTTTACAACGCACAACTGACGCCGAGTGGAGGGTGGACAGGACCAAGCACTGTAGCTATACGCAGAAGAAACGCAAGCAATAACGTAAATCTTGTACTTTTCACAGTAGAGTTACACAAACTCGGCAAGCTACAAGACAACCAAAACCAAGTAATATCTAAAATACTGAATGAAGCATTTAATTGGTAGTATCCTAGGCCTATGCCTCGCTATATCTAGCTATGCACAGCTAGGAACACTACAAGGTGTGCTTACTGCAGAAGAAGACGGCGAAAAACTCGTTGGAGCATATGTACGTATAGTAGGCACCTATGGTGCTGCTATTACAGAAGCAGATGGTTCATACAAAATAACGGGTATAAAACCTGGCACGTACTCTATTAAGATTGCTTTTATCGGATTTCAGGATAAGGTATACAACGATATAGATATAAAGGCTGGCAGACCTACCATACTCAACGTGAAGATGACCTCACGTACTAACACCTTCGAAACGGTGAAAGTAGTAGGCAAAAAGAGAATTGTAGAGCTAGATGATGCCAAGAGTGCCATCACACTGGGTAAAAAAGAAATAGCGGATATGAATGTGCGAGATGTACAAGAAGTAGTAGCCATACAGGCTGGTGTTTCTAAATCTCCAGATGGTATACAGATACGTGGAGCTCGTGTATATGAAACCTCGTTCAATGTAGATAATATAAGTGCACAAGATCCACTAGCAGGTACAGGCTTTGGGGTACAAGTAGCTAGCGGTAGTATAGGTGAACTAGAGCTTATAACAGGTGGAGCTGGAGCAGAGCATGACGGGGGTACTGCAGGTGTTATTAGTACTACTATAAAAGAAGGTTCAGAGGAGTTTGAAATAGCAGGAAGCTGGCAAAAAGATAATTTTGGTGGCAACCCAAGCTCTGGTTGGAATACCGATATAGGGGAGCTTTCTATCGGTGGAAAGGTGAAGATAAAAGACCGAAAGTTCTATTACTTCAATAACGTTACACTTAACCTAACAGACTACTACTTTGGGCCAACAGCAAATCAATTGCACAGTTCATTGTTTGCCAAGAATGACAGCTTGTGGGCACCTCGTCAAGCCAATCAGTTTACACATACCTTCAAGCTAAGTCATGAGTTAAATCAAAAGACCAAAATATCGATAACCAATCAGCATAGTTTAAGTATAAATCAAAATACACGAACGCTCCAAATTGTAGGTTTTGATGCTATACTCGCTCCGGGTTTCCAGTTTGACAGAAGTTTAAACCTGGATAACGCAACAACGTATACGCATCACTCAAACCTTACGGCTATCAATGTAAGACGCACACTCACCAAGCAATTGGTAGGCACACTTGCATTGGGTAGATTGTTTACCAATCTACGTGCAGATGCCAATGGTAGACCTTTCAGAACAGAGAGTGTAGACCAAGTTTTTGATGAGCAAAGTATTGTTACAGATCCCGTTCAAATTTTTAATCCAAACAGGAATGTACAATTTGTACTACCTGGCCCTGGATTGATAAATAATGGAGGGATAAGTTCGCTATGGCACGACCATTATGCCAAGGAGCATACTATAAAAACGAGCTTCCGTTATTACCCCGAAAACAAGACCCATCAAATGAACTTTGGTTGGGAACAGAAATTCAATGAGTACCAGTGGATCGATGTAACTCGCCCTTGGGTAGGAGCACCTATTCAAATCAATGATAGTATAAGCACACCAAGTATAAGTATAGGTTCTTCTAACGATATATGGAAAGTAAAACCAAACAACGGTGGCATTTTCTTTAGTGATAAAATCACATACAAGGGAATCATTGCAAACTTAGGTGTACGTTTCAACTATTGGGCACCAGGCAAATTTGCAGATGATGCAGTGAACAATCCCAATGCACCAGTAATAGACCAAGTAAGAGAAGATTACAAGAGCAATACGGTGAAGGTTTTCGGTCTTCGTTACAAGGCTAGAGTATTGCCTAAGATAAATGTATCGTTCCCAGTGACAAGTAATAATGTGTTGTACTTCAATTATAGCCACAGTATGCGTCTGCCGCACCCACGATTTGTGTATGCAGGATTAGATCCAGAGTTTCAGGATAGAAGCTTCCTTTCTTTCTTGGGAAATCCAGACTTGAACCCGGAGGTAAATGTATCGTATGAAGTAGGGTACAAATCACAAATAGGGAAAAACATTGGGCTAACACTAGCGGCATACAATAACAACAGGTTCGACTATATCGTGAGTCGTAGAGTTATCGTAAATGACCAAACGGGTAGACCGGTGAGTAAGACGATGTATATTAACCAAGACTATGCGAAAGTACAGGGAGCGGAGGTTAATTTAATCTGGCGTATAACACAATACCTGCGTACTTTTAGTAATGTAGCATACCAACTAGCTAAAGGCAAGAGTAACAGTGCTAGAGAAAGTAGCTTGCAGATAGAGCAAAATGGAGAAGTACCCCTTAGTAGTGAGCAATACCTTGCTTGGGACAGACCTTGGAATGTCAATCTAGGAGTGGTTTTTGCCCCAGATACTACGTTCAAGTTGTATGGTAAATGGATGCAGGGAATGCAGATATACTTTAGCTCATCGTATCAAAGTGGTTTCCGCTACACCCCGATGATACGCGAAGGAGAAAACCAACTGGGCAGACCAGAGTATGCCCCTGATTTGAATAATTTCTTAGAAGAACGTGCTACACCTTGGATAAATGGCGATATCAAAATCACCAAGACGTTTGCCAATAAGAAGAGAAAAGGAATAACGCTGAGTGTAGAAGCCCGTAATATGTTCAACAATCAAAATGCTCAGATAATAAATGCTGTAACAGGCAGAGCATGGGAACCCGGAGACGACTTGCCAAACAATCAGCGAGACGATAGATACTTAGGGCCAGAGGAGAGTGGCACGCCGCCAAACAATCCTGCCAGGTACCAAGCACCACGCCAGCTTCTCTTTGGTATTAGCTTTAGATTATAAGAAAGAAAAATGCCGATACCCATTCTAGTGCTACTCATAATACGGTACTTCAAAAAAAGAAGAAAGAAAAAGGCAAGTGGAGGTACACTCTAGAATTCGTTGGTGTCCTCACGAACATAGCTGAGTACAGAATTTTCTACCCCTCTACCCCTCTAACTCGCTTAACTCCAGCCATCTATCGCCTTTGGTAGAAAGATCTGTTATTACGTGGCCGAGTCGTTCTGTAGCTTTAAAGATGATGTCAAAGTCCGTAGCATTTGCGGCTAGTTCTGCTTCTAGTTTGGTCTTTTCCTCTTCCAGCTGCCCTATCTCTTTTTCTATCGTGTCAAATTCGTACTTTTCCTTAAAACTGCGTTTGGTCTTAGGAGCTTCTAGCTTTGGTTTTTCGGCAGTTTCTATGGCTTCTTTCTTTGCGTTTTTCTTTTGCTGTTTTGCTTGGTTCTCTTGCTCCAGGCGGTACTCGGTATAGCTTCCATTGTAGTCGCGTATTTCCCCTTGTCCTTCAAACACAAAAATGTGTTCTACAATACGGTCTAGGAAGTATCTATCGTGACTTACGAGTATAATACAACCGCCAAAATCTGCCAGAAAAGACTCCAACTTATTGAGTGTTAGAATATCCAAATCATTGGTAGGCTCATCCAGGATAAGAAAATTGGGATTAAGCATTAAAACGGTCAGTAGATAGAGCCTTCTTTTTTCTCCACCACTTAGTTTCTCTACACGTTGATTTTGCATCTGAGGTGGAAAGAGAAACAGGTTGAGCATTTGGCTTGCTGTCACCTTAGCCCCATCGGCTAGTGTGATTACCTCGGCCACATCCTTCATTACGTCTATTACCCGTTTTTCGGGTTTCAGATTTTTCATTCCCTCTTGGCTGTAGTAGCCAAAAACGATAGTATCTCCACGGTTTATCTTACCACTGTCTGGCTGCTCCAGGTTCATCACCATATTGAGAAAGGTAGACTTGCCGCATCCATTTTTCCCTACAATACCAATGCGTTCTCCTTTTTTGAACGTGTAGTCAAATCCTTTGAGAATAACAGTGTCATCATACGCTTTGTAGAGCTTCTTTAGTTCTAGTATTTTACCGCCTATACGGGTCATTTTTACCGCTAGTTCTAGGTCTTGGGTTTTCTTGCCGCTTTTGGCCTTAGACTCCGTATCATAAAACGAGGATATACGAGACTTACTCTTGGTAGTACGTGCCTTGGGACTGCGTCTCATCCACTCCAGCTCTGTTTTCATAAGTTGCTGTGCCTTCCCTATTTCTGCAGCACTTGCTGCTTCCATTTCTGCTTTTTTCTCTAAGAAGTAGGCATAGTTGCCACTGTAGTTTTGCAGTCTACCGTCGGTCATTTCTATAATCTGATTGCACACCGAGTCCAGGAAATAGCGATCGTGGCTCACCATTAGTATGCTCATATTGGAGTTGCTCAGGTATTTTTCTAGCCACTCTATCATATCCAAATCCAGGTGATTAGTAGGCTCATCGAGCATGAGCAAGTCTGGGTTTTGGAGTATAGCTAGACTGATAGCCAGTCGTTTCTTTTGCCCACCACTAAGCGAGCTTATGGGTTGGTCGTAGTTGGTAATGGTAAATCGGGTAAGGAGTTCTTTGAGTTTCCGCTCAAAATCCCATGCGTCAGCCTCATCCATGGCGGCAGAGGCGTTTTCAAAGTTTCGCTGCGTCTCTGTAGTGTAATCGAGCGTTTGTGCCTCTAATGACGCCTCATAGGCACGTATAGTCGCCATGATGTGCGAGCTACTGTGATCTATGAGTTCTTGTATGGTTCCATCGTCAAACTTGGGCTCTTGTGGCAGGTAGGCAGAGCGTATGCCTTTGCGGAGGCGTACTATCCCATTATCCGGTTCTTCTACCTGGGCAAGTATTTTTAGTAAGGAGCTTTTGCCGGTGCCGTTATTGGCTACTAGAGCTATTTTGTCTCCTTTATTTATGCTTAGGTCTAGGTCCTGAAAGAGGATTCTTTCACCTAGGTCTTTACTCAGATTTTCGCCGTTGAGGTAGTTCATGTATTAAGGCGGTAAAGGTAGAGTGAGGCGGCGTACTATCAAAAGAAGTTTTGGTGGGCTAATCGCCTATTCGCGTGAAGGTGATATCTACAAACTTCGAAGCTCGGATATGGCTAAGGGCCATCACTTACCAATTACAAAATCACTGTAAAGCAGCATTTTAATCCGGCCATAGGTAGGTAACAAAATCAATGCAATGCGTGTAGTCAATTTGGATTGTATCCTAATGCAACGAATATGACATTGTTTTGACGAATATTTTCGTAGTATTATGGTTACAATAACCATCTTTGAAACATGATTTCGTATCCTTCGTTAAAAATCGGCAAGAAATTGCGACAATTTAGAGAATTGAAGAACTTGAGCATGGCTCAGGTTGCTACTAAGCTCAATATTTCATCTCGCATGTATGCCTACATAGAGACAGAACACAGCAGCATTACATTGGAGCGGTTGGTTGATCTCTGCAATATCTTTGAGTGTACACTAGAAGAGTTACTCGGTTTTGACAAAATATAAGATGTTCGGGTTTTAAAATCTGCGAGGTAAAGCAGAAGAAATTGTCGAAGTAGAATTTGTAAGAAGGATACTGTAGTCTAAAGACGAGGCGATATCTCTGCTCAAAGAAGAAAACAAACAACTGCGAGGCGACTAGTCTATAACTTACTACTAAACGTATTCTTTAGACCTGTGGCTTTGGTGATATCTACCTTTACACTACCTACATAGATAGACGCTTCTACGCGTACGGGTATTTTATTGGCATCCGCACTTATCCAAATGGTCATATCATCTTCGTCTTTGAACACACGGTCTACCACCAGCTGCGGACGTAGTTTATAGCACACTATCTTCCCCAGGTCAGATTTAATGGTTTCCTTACCCAAGTACTTAAACTGTAGGTTGTAAATCTCTTGGTCCAAGTATATATCTATAGGAAAAGACGTGCCTACAGGTGCATTGGCATAATCGATGGTGCGGGCATAGAACATACCGCTCACTACATCTTGCACATAGGCAGGCATATCCATACTCTTTTGCTGACCCGTCATGTATTTTTTCTCGTGGTCGTAGAATACCAGGTCTTTGTCACGGTAGTTGTCCTCTTGCACATCTTTGTAATACTTGAGCGGAGCTATACTTTTTTTATCTATGAAACTGACAAAATGATCACGCACCTTAAACGCCCAATCAAATGTCCGGTATGTACGTCCGTATGCACTTATCTTGTAGGTCTCGCGTCCTTTTACTAGGATGGGCTTGTCTGCTACTTTAATGCTCACGGTTGCAGCATTGATCCATCCATAATGTACTCTATATTTCAGTTGCTCACCATGGGTAAAAGCTTCGTTGCTATTACTTCGTAGCTCTTGGTGCTCCATTCCTTCGTTGGTATATGCACTGGTAAGTACCAAAAGTAGGGCGAGTAGTAGGTTGTGTTGGTGTTTCATGACTTTCTTGCTTTGTCTATCCATAGACCCAAATGACATGCCAAAGGCGACAGGGTTATGATATGACCATACAAAGTTGCTTATTTGCAAGCAATAATAAGAATACACCACATGATACTCATACGATATGCAATAGTTTTACTCGGGATAGCAGTGTGTACTAATGTATACAGTCAGTACGAAAATTCATTTTTTGATAATGATAAGTATGAGCAGTCTATAGACTCATCACACCTTCAGTTTCATTTTGATAACATGAGCTATTTTCGCAATGTGGAGTACCTGTCTAGGGTAGACAAAGGTTCTACGTATATCGGCACACAAGTAATGCCTTATGTACAGTACGCGTTCAATGAAAAAGCTCAAATTTATGCAGGTTTTAATCTGCGATATGATTTTGGTAATCCGGAGATACGAAGCATAGAACCCTATTTTAAATTCACTTTCAAGGATGTGCTCAAGCACAACATCGTTTTTGGTAGTTTGAATGGCACCTTGCAGCATGGCATGATAGAGCCGTTGTATGATTATGAGAAAGTAATTACAGATCGTTTTGAGCAAGGAGTACAAATCACCAAACCGGGTAAACGGCTAACCTACGATGCTTGGATAGACTGGCACGATATGATATACTACAACGATCCTAAAAACGAACGTTTTGTGGCGGGGGATAATGTGTACCTGAATCTGATAAACAATGACCAGAATAAGCTAAGTCTAAATGCTCAGGGTCTAACGGTGCACAGTGCTGGCGAGATAGATGTCAATAGCTCACCAAACTCGGTAGAATACAATTTTGCGTATGGCTTGGAGTACACGCACTTTTTCAATAAGCACACCAATTTGTATATGGCAGGACATGCTGCTTTCTACGAAGACAGAAGTGATAACAAGGTGAACGGTATTATAGACGGCGTAGGGCAACTCGGGGTACTTAGGCTTACACACAAGGACTATCAGTTTGTACTCAACTACTGGGATAGCCACCAATACCAAGGGCCTTGGGGAGAGCAGTTGTACCATAGTGTAGGGATAAAAAATTTCCCGGTGGTACATGACTACCGCAAGATGATAGGAGCTCGCGTAGGGTATGAAGTGAAAATAGGAGAGAACTTGGTGTTCTTGAACAGACTAGGGTTCAATTACAATATACATCCCAATAAGCTGGACATCACGATGGAAAATTACTTGCGTTGGCATTTTAAGACCAAGAAACGCAAGGTGACGTTGTACTAGGCCAAGAAGCCAATGAGCAGCCCAATGTAAAAAATGATTGCAGCTGTATTGGATATGAATTTGCCGTGTTTTCTGGCCCACTCTGGGTATGTATAGGCTTGCGTATCGCTAGACATTTTCTGTTGTTTGGACCCAATGGTTTCGCCAATGATGACACCAATAACACTTCCGCCGAGTGCAAATAGATAATCGACTACTAGAAGAGCAATAGTCTTCTTTGTATTATAAGATGAGGATGTGTTCTTCATAGTATAAGCCGTACATTTTCATGTGCTTAGGGTCCTAAGCCAATTAAAACTTGCTATTTGTTCGGGCAATTGCAATTTTTAGATGGACCTTTATACTTGTAGTGTTTTTTGCTTTTGCAGCTATCAAAAACAAGAATAAAGCTCAATCCTAACAGGATGATGGCGAATGTTTTTTTCATTGTTGGTGCAAAGATAGAACGATAGCAGTAAGTAGTTAGTACTTTTGTCCACTACAGTATATGAAAGAGACGGTAAAAATAATGCTCAAAGGAGCAGCGATGGGTGTGGCAGAGGTTATTCCTGGGGTTTCGGGTGGCACGCTTGCTTTTATCACAGGCATATATGAGCGATTACTCACTTCTATTGGTAATATCAACTTGAGTTTGTTCAAAACATTCAAAGAAGACGGAACAAAAGCAGTCTGGCATAAAATTGATGGTCTTTTTCTAGTGAAACTATTGGGAGGTATGGCCATTGGCTTTTTGGTAGGACTAAAGCTCGTGGTGCAATTGCTTGAAACACATCCGGTACATATTTGGAGTTTCTTCTTTGGATTAATACTGGCGTCTATTCCGCTTATAGGTAAGCAAGTAAAAAAATGGAGCGGCTTAGAAATAGTGCTTTTGGTACTGGGAGCAGCATTGGTCTATTGGGTTACTATAGCCGCACCCAGCCAAGGGAGCGAGCACTTGTTTATCGTATTTCTGGCAGGAGTTGTAGGTGTATCTGCACTCATGCTGCCTGGTCTTTCGGGTAGTTTTGTATTGCTGCTTATGGGTATGTACACCATTATAATGCCCGCTATAGAAGAATTTACACACCATCCCTTTGGTCCGGAGACGCTTACGATAGTGGCTTTTGGAGCAGGAATGGTTTTTGGTCTACTCACGTTTGCCAAGGTGCTTAGTTTTACATTCAAAAAATATCCTAACCCAACGCTAGCCTTACTCACAGGTTTTCTTATTGGCTCGCTTAATAAGGTGTGGCCGTGGCAACATGTCTTAAAAATACGTACCAATAGTAAAGGACTAGAAGTGGTGAAATTCTCAGAAAGTGTACTCCCGTCTCATTTTTCTCAACTAACAGAAAATTTCCTTTACGGAACCAATCCGCATCTACTAGTAGCCATTAGTATTATGGTAACAGCCATCGTATTGGTTTTCTTGTTAGATAGATTTAGCCCAGAGGTAAAATGAAAAAATACGGAGTTATTGGTTTCCCGGTGAAGCATTCTTTCTCGCCAGCATACTTTGCCCAAAAGTTCAATTTCTTAGGTATTACTGATTGTGAATATGCGGCATATGAACTTTCCAACATTGTAGATATTAAGGAACTGATTGCGAGAGAAAACTTGGCTGGTTTTAATGTTACCATACCCTACAAGCAAACCATTATTCCCTATTTAGACCATATCAGCGAAGCTGCAGCACAGATAAATGCTGTAAATACCATTACGGTAAAAAACGGCAAATGGTACGGTGACAATACAGATCATATTGGCTTTAGCAGTAGTCTAATGGGGCTGATGCCTTCAGATGAAACCAAGGCATTGATTTTTGGAACAGGTGGAAGTAGTTTGGCCGTGCGGTATGCCCTGAATCAAATGGGTATATCGTACAATAGTGTCTCTAGAGGTGCTGCCGGAGACTACACCTATGATGAGATTACCCTAAGTATAGTAAAGGAACATAGACTACTTATCAATACCACACCGCTGGGAATGTATCCCCGTGTAGCGGAAAGTGTAGCTATTCCGTACGAAGCAATAGGGGATAAGCACCTCTGTTATGATTTAGTCTATACGCCAGAAGAGACTGAATTCCTTTGCAAGGCCAAAGCGAAAAAAGCAACGATAAAAAATGGACTGGAAATGCTCGAAATTCAAGCTGACGAGGCGTGGGACATTTGGAAATCATACGATAAATAATGTACCTTGCGACTATTATCATGAAAAAAATACTTCTACTAGTGTCTCTCAGTTTGTTCATAATCGCTACGCAAAGTTGTAAGAAACCACCACTTCCTGCAGTGGAAGAGGAAATGAATACCGGTGGAGGAAATGGCTCTGGCGGAGGAACAGGTTCTGGTGGAGGATCAGGAGAAGTAGAAGTGAGTGAATTTGTAGGTACGTGGGATTATACGAAGGTGGACCTTACCAATGGTATTCTGGAAATCATGGGGAATGAGATTGGAACCTTTACGGGTACAGGCAGCAAATTAGTTGGAGAAGTAGTTATTACTGAGAATCCGAATAACTATACGACTAGCGTGTCTTTTACTGCAATCATAGATGCAGATTTAGGTGGTCAGCAGCAAGAGCAACAGAGTGACGTACCAACACAAGCGAGTAGTGGAACGTGGACAGAGAGTAACGGTGAAATAACACTCACTGACGATAACGGACAAGACATAGCCATAGTGAGTAGTTCGTCTTCTAAAATAGTTTTTTCAGGTGAGTTTAGCACACAGATTCCATCGCAATTTTTCACATTAGATGCCACATCTGATGTGGTGTTTACCATCGAGAAATAGTCGAAAACAATTGTACTGTAGGAGCGATAGCCGCAGTAGTTTTTCCTAAATGTAGAGCTGAGATTACTCTATCCAGGCACCTCCACTTATAAAAGATTTCTTATAATATCTCTGCCGCAGATTGCTAACGGTCACACCTTGACTACTCGAAGCATGTGCGAAATAGCCGCCCCATAGGTAAATACCTACGTGGGTAATGCGTGTGCCTCCTGCTGTAGCAAAGAATACCAAATCTCCTTGATAGAGGGCGTACTTGCGTATAGGCATAGCATTGGCAAATATGTCCCGGGATACGCGGGGTATATTTTTCTCATATACTAGTTTATAGGCATTACTCGTAAAACCGGAGCAGTCTGTACATTTCTTGCTACTACCGCCATAGCAGTAAGGCGTACCTCGCCAGTCTAAGATAAAAAGGAGCAAGTCTATATTGGCTTCGGGATTAGGTGGTATTTTGAGCTCTGTACATAGGGCAGATATTTCTTTCCATTTGCGTGCGTCTATTGCAGTTGTATCTCTACTATCGCTCACTACCACAGGGGTATCTTGAGCGTATAGGCTTAATGTGCCAAGTAGTAGTATAGATATAAATAGATGCTGCATTTGTATGTACAACCAACTCGCAGCGAGTAGATTTTAGTATAGTTCTTCGTACAAAGGAAGGATATTGTTGAGCTTATATTTCAACGCGTGCTCCTTTGCCTGTTTCTTAAATTTGGCAAGATTCTCGTCCTTTAGAATTTCGAGGGCATCTGCACCCATCTTTTCGGTATCGCCGATATTGCTTATATATCCCGTAACACCGTCTATATTCACCTCTGGTAATCCGCCTGTATTGGTGCTAATAACGGGCACTTCACATGCCATAGCTTCTAGTGCAGCTAGTCCAAAACTTTCTGTTTCTGAGGGTATGAGGAAGAGATCTGCTATACTAAGTATTTCCTCTACAGCTTCTTGTTTGCCAAGGAAGGTTACATCGGAGCATATATCGCAATTTCTGCATTCCTCTTCTATTTCTGCTCTTTCTGGTCCATCACCTATTAGTAATAGTTTAGCAGGAATAGTAGCAGCCACTTTTCTAAAAATAGCAAGTACGTCTGGCACTCTCTTTACTTTTCTGAAGTTAGATGTATGCACGAGTATCTTTTCGTCATTGGGAGCTATTGCCTTCTTAAAATGATCCTTAGGTTGTTTATTAAAACGATCAAAATCGATGAAATTAGGAATAACATGAATGTCTCCATCGTAACTGAAGTTCGTATAGGTATCACGCTTTAGACTCTCAGATACAGCTGTTACTATGTCGCTCTCGTGGAGCGAATAGCTCACCACAGGCTCATAACTCTGATCCTTCCCTACTAATGTAATATCAGTACCGTGTAGGGTAGTCACTATTTTGAGGTCAATACCTTCTCTGGCCAATATGTGCTTGGCGGTTACAGCAGCAGCAGCGTGTGGTATAGCGTAGTGTACATGGATAACCTCCAGTTGGTGTGCTTTGGTAACGTCTACTATTTTACTGGTAAGGGCTATCTCGTATGGTGCGAATTTGAAAAGAGGATAGTTGTTAAAACTCACTTCATGATAAAATAAGTTTTGATTAAACACACCCAATCTTACCGGCTGGTCATATGAGATAAAATGTACGGAGTGGCCCTTATCTGCAAGTGCTTTTCCAAGTTCTGTGGCTACTACACCACTGCCACCAAATGTGGGATAACAAACTATACCAATGTTCATACTTATACGGATACAAAGATGAACGTATTCTCGTTTTAAAACTAACAGATTAAGTGCAAAAAAACATTAATACTACACTCAATGTCTTTTTGTCTCGTACTTACCACCAATCGTCTAGGTTGTTATGTTCTATCATATCAGTAGTTCGTCCTATTACCTGGTATTCGTATTTAGATGTTTTTCATAGTTTATTTCCATCCTCAGTGTAGCGTAAATGTTGTCAGACGTAAAAAAAAACGCTTGAGCGATAAGCTCAAGCGTTTAATGACAGCAATGGATAAGTCCATATCCTGCTGAAATGTATAGTTAAGTTTTCCTTTAAGAAGGTGTAGCAAT
>CAWVTO010000008.1:0-19085 GCA_963932895.1 uncultured bacterium | reverse complement strand
GCTATACCTGGAGTCATCGGACATACGTCTAAGTGGTCATACACGCCGTCTCCATCACTATCTGGGCAGCCTTCACCAGCAGCAGTACCCACTTTCAATGGACATCTGTCTTTGCTGTCTTCTATACCATCTTTGTCAGAGTCTGGGCAACCTGCAAATTCTTTGATACCTGGTACATTTGGACATTTGTCGTATGCATCTGCGATACCGTCACCATCCGTATCTGGACATCCATCAAATGCTGCTATACCTTTTACAGTAGGGCATTTATCTTCTTCATTTATAATGCCGTCACCATCGTCATCCAATGAGCAACCTGCCGTATCTACACCGTACCCTTCTGGAGTATTAGGACACATATCAAAATCATCTGAGATACCGTCACCGTCGGCATCCTTGATTTGATACGAAGACCCTCCGTTATTACCAAAATTAAATACAAGACCAATTGAATGGTATAAGAAAATATCGTGCAATGGCTTATTGCCTTCTTGTGCACTATTTAGTCTTGCTCCGGCTACTACCCACGGGGAAGCATCCATATTGTCATCAAATGTGTAGTTGATCTGCTCACTCACTACGAGGTCTAATGCATCAGAAATAGCAAATTTTAATCCAGCTCCTGCATTCCAAGCAGAGGAAATCCACGTTCTATTTTGTGAATATCCTTCGGGAACAGTAAACTCAGTAAATTTAGATATGGATTGAGTCACGCCCCATCCGGCTCTTAAAAAAGGCTTCAAACGAGCGTCTTCGTCTAAAATGTACCCATTAGCAAACTTATAGGTTACGCCCAACATGCCCTGAAGCACTCTTGCTCTAAAACCTACTCTTCCTGTGGAAGCACTCTGGGTGTTGTATTCGGTTTTATAAAAACCTACATCACCTGTGGAGCCATAAACGTTGACGTCAAATGAGGGGTTTAAATAAATACCAAAAGCACCTCCAAGTCCTTGGTAGTCTGGGCTATTCTTAAAATATAGCGATGAACCCAAATCTCCATGATACTCTAATAATCCTCCATTAATTTCAAGACCAAACTTCTTATTGTGCGACTGTGCAAATGAAGCTGTACTGAAAATAAAAAAGGATAAAACTAATGTCAGTATTTTTTTATTCATAATTATTTATTGATAAAATGTGTAAGCAATATTACACTAAATTGATGCAATTCAAAAATATTTTACGCTTTCAATCCCAAACGTAAGTCACTTCGCTACAATTTTTGCAAATATCAATGTTCACTCTACCCCCTTTCTAAAAGGATTATAGTCAGCTACTTTCCGAATGACATGAATATGTCATTTTTCAATTTCACCCAGTCTGTTCGTCGCATTCTTATGCAAAATAGCAATGCACTACATTCCTCAAAATACTGTGTGATATAGGTAAGCTCAAGTTGCCTTTGGTCTATAGTATTTTGTTGAGCTGAGGCTCGAGCATGCCTGAAGAGCGGCTAAACGCTCATAAGCCACTAGGAGAATCGGAATAACACAGGCTGCAACCGGCAGTAGGTTCAAATGATATTGATATTAGACAACCACGATGATAGTTTCACATGGGCATTCCGCTGAGATGATACGATATAAATATACGCACAGCATTCCATAGTCTAAGTGGCCGCGGCGTATTGAAGGTGCACCATTCCCCTATTACTTGTACTTTGCTAACGATGCTACGTAAGGTATTTTCTTTTGGTGTAATAGTACGTTGCCACAGCAGCAGTAAATATGGTATACGTAACATTGAACAACCAGCCAATCATACCAAACCCAAAGGTATAAAACGCCGCTACTATGCCCACCAACATCCCTCCTAAAAAGAGATGAAATCCAATAAATTTTCCATTTCGAAGCAATGCAATACCAAAAAGTGCTACAATACATCCTATCAGACGATAAAGACTCTTCTGTCGGTATACGTTTGGGACTAGTTTATTTTCTAGTTGCTCATTAAACCCATCAAAGACACTTTGCATTTCTGGGACATCCTCATAGGCCTCCTGCTGTTGGCTAAAAGCAGCCTTTAGATCTGCCCTCAACAGTTCAGCGTCTTTATCTGCATTGGTATAGCCTGAGTAGTTGCTTACTGTCATAACAGAGAGGACCACTGTGAGTATTATTCCAATTATTTTATACGACCGACTTTGCTCCATTATTTAGTTCGCAAAGTAACAAAAAAGCCCGTCTCGCACCAAAACGAAACGGACTTTCTTAGGCTGGTCATCGCTCAGGAAACTACGTTCCTGCTAGTCTTCTCATCACCCAAAACACATAGGGCTACATAAGCAAGTAGCAGTGTGAGAGCAGCAAATAGCAACCCCCAAAAAGGCGACTAAGAAGGTAAACGAAATATCGATTCTGCCAACCCAAATTCGTAACCCAAAAGAGCAAAAATGAACCCAGAAATAGTATTTGAAAATAACGTGGGTCTCTTGCCTATTTAGAAATAATGGATAGTGCTTTTGTATCATTGTGGTAGTTGGCACCACGAAAAGGGGAAAGGTAAATTTACCCCTCTGTAAAAACACACCTCGAGGACGTGTTCTTACGATTTATTCTTCCAGCAATCCTCAAAATGATCACTCACCATCCCCACGGCTTCCATGTAGGCCATACACGTGGTACTGCCTACAAATTTGAATCCTTCTTTTTTTAAGGCTTTACTCATAGCATCGCTTTGTGGCGTTTTGGGCTGTACGTCTTCCCCTGTTTTTATGTTCATTTTAAGCGTTTTATAGTTTGTAAACTGCCAGATATACGTATCAAACGAACCATGCTCTTTCTGCAACCGGATGTATTGTTTTGCATTGCAAATAGTGGCCTCTATCTTTCCGCGGTGACGAATGATACTAGCATCTCCAAGTAGTATTTCAATCTCCCTCACGCCATATTCTGTAATCCTTTCTGCATCAAAATTGTCAAATGCTAAGCGGAATCCTTCTCGTTTTTTGAGAATAGTATGCCAACTTAGTCCTGCTTGAAAAGTCTCTAAAATGAGCATCTCAAAAAGCATAGCATCATCGTGAACAGGCTCGCCCCACTCCTCGTCGTGATAGTTTACGTAAAGTTCATCTTTAAGACACCATTCACATCTTGTTTTGCCATCTTGCGGGTCATATGTTGCCTTTTTCATATTGAAGTGAGAGCTTAGAACTGAAAATATATGAAGGGTTGTATACCTGCACTAGTAGCTTGGTATATACCAAACACTACCAGTACGAAGATTAATATTTTTACATATATAGGTGCTTCCGTAAACCACCATTGCAGCCTATTTTTGAGGTTGCTCGGAAGCATGTGGACCACATAACCTGTAAGCATGAGTGCAAAGACTTTCCAGTATGCTACTATGCGAGAAAGCATTCCGCCAAAATCAAAATCTGTAAAAATAGTAGAAACCATAGATCCTACCGTTGCCAAGTCTGACGCTCGAAAGTACATCCAAGAAAAAGCCACAAAATGAAATGTTATAATCACCGCAACTACTTGTCCTACTTTGGTTGTAGCCATATTGAAACGCTTGGCCCACATACGGTGCACAGCTAACCCTGCACCATGCAGTGCTCCCCACACGATAAACTTTGTTGCGGCACCGTGCCAAAGCCCCCCTAACAGCATGGTGATAATGAGGTTTACATACGTTCGTATTTTACCTTTACGATTACCCCCAATAGAGATGTAAAGGTAGTCACGGAGCCATGTACTCAGAGAAATATGCCATCTCCTCCAAAACTCGGTAAGACTTTGAGATTTATAGGGACCATTAAAATTAATAGGCAGCCTAAAACCCAAAAGTGCTGCAAGACCTATAGCAATGTCTGAGTATCCAGAAAAGTCACAATATATCTGAATACTATAACCATATACGGCCATAAGATTCATAAACCCACTGTATATTTCTGGTGTCTCAAATACACGATCTACAAAATTGACACTGATATAGTCGCTAATTACCACCTTCTTTACTAAACCTGCCATAATTAGGAAGACAGCAGTACCAAAACCACTGCTGCTAAGATAATACGGTCGTTTTATCTGTGGAAGGAATTCTGATGCTCGTACGATAGGTCCTGCTACCAGTTGCGGAAAAAAACTTACAAAAAAGGCAAAATCAAAAATGTTACCACACGGTTTCAATCGCCCACGGTATATATCTATGCTATAACTCAGTGTCTGGAAGGTGTAAAAGGAAATACCGACAGGTAGAATAATGTCATTTATCTCAAAACCAGTCCCAAAGGCACCATTGGCAAATACCGCAAGAAAGTTGATTGCTTGGAGGTCTGTGCCTAACCAGCTATTAATAGTATCTACAAAAAAGTAGGCGTATTTGAAAAATGCGAGTAACCCAATATTTGTAACTAAACTGACATACAGATATAGTCGTTTCTTCCATTTTTGTTGTGCCACATATATACCAAAACCTACTCCATAATCTACTACTGTACTGAAGAGTAGCAGAAGGAAGTAGAAGCCACTACACTTGTAGTAGAAGAAAAGACTGAATATTAATAAATAGAAATTTCTTATACGGACCTGCTTATTTAGAAGCGTATAACCGGCAAACATGAGCGTAAATAGGAATAAGAAAAAATACTGATTGAAAAGCAATGGCTGCTTGGCTGAGTAGCCGAATATTTCCTCCAAACTAAACATCTTTTATTGGCCCTTGTAGCCCCTCATTAGTGCATTGTAGAGCATCTCTCCTTGTAACTCATAGCCTTCTAATGTGAAGTGAATTAAGTCTGCTCTGGCTAACTCATCGTTTTTCCAGTCTAAAATAGCGTTTTTACCGCCCATAGCCTCGTATAGGTCCCATACCGCAACATCTTCTTCTATAGCGAGTCCTATCAAAGTATCTCGCACCGGTGCTACATTATTGCTAGGATATTTTCTATTCAGGTAATGGTCTGGTGGTATGGTCAAAAGAATAGAGGCATGAGGATTTTTGCTCCTTACCCTTTTTATCAAAGTACGGTATTCTTCTTTGAAACACTTTACACAAAACTTAGATGAAGAAGTATAGCTGTCATTTGTTCCGAAACTGATAATAACCAATGAAGCATTAAGGTCATTTATCTGCTCTTCGAAGTGCTTGCTACGAAGGTACTGAGAAACAGTACTTCCATTAATACCCATTGCATGATACAATACGCCTGGCCGACTGTTTTCTAAAACCATACCCTGCAACTCTGGCAAGGTATCTTTCTCATATGCAGGTGTGAACGTTAGACTATCTTGCAATTCATCAAAGCAAATCACCGTATGCCTGTTTTCTTTACTAGTAGAAAAGTCGCCAATGGTCTCTAAAGGTAAAAAGCTGCCGTCGTTATCAAGCAAAGTTACCTTATTAAAGGCTGCATCCGTTTGGGCCTTGCTCGCTACATCTATACTAAAAGCAGCGTTACCTAAAGGTGTTACTGTAAATCCTGCTACACCCAAATTACATTCCGAATAACCTCTTTTAATATGACAATATTGCCACGTACCTGTATGACTGAATTGCACATCCAGAGCACCATAACTCTTGGCTATTTTGTAAGGGAAAACAAACCCTCTTCCTGCATTACCAAAGGTATTTTGCAACTTCTTACGGACCGTACCCGAAAAGACGTCTGCTTGAATATGAGAGTCTCCTATATGCACTACAGATACAGTAGTACTATCTCTTACTATTGCTCCAAGCTTAGTAAAAAAAGGGTTTAGAGATTGTACATTAATAATATCACATGGATAAATAGCTACTTTACTATGCTGAGCAAAACCACAAAGCACTAGCAAGAATATGGAGAGCAGCATTTTTTTCATCTAACTGTACTTACCCGTATACTTTTTGGTAATATCAGAAGCTATTTTCTTTACTTCTTGTTCTTGATCTACTTTACAAATAAGTAGAGCGTCATCTGTATCTATAACGAAGTAACCATCTAGGTCTTTTACTACAACAAGTTTTTTCTTGTCACTTACTATCAAGTTATTGGATGAGTTTATGGCCTCCAAATCTACGTTTAGAACGGTGTTATCTCCATCCGTTGTCAGTTCTTCTTGCACACTTTTCCACGTACCCAAGTCGCTCCACCCAAAATCAGAAGGCAATACATATACATTGTCTGCCTTTTCGAGTAGCCCATTATCTATGCTTATACTTGGTATCTCGGAGTATATACGTTCTATGTGTTTTTTCTCTATGTTGGTATTGTAGGCTCCTCTGCCTTCCGCAAAAGTCAAACTCAACTCTGGCAGGTGCTCATTTAGTGCTTTCAATATACTCGTTGTACTCCATACAAACATTCCGCTGTTCCATAAGAAATCTCCGCTTTCGAGGAATTTTTTTGCCAATTCCAGCGGCGGTTTCTCTGTGAAGGTAATTACCTTATTCACTCCTTTTACCACTTCCTGTTCTTCGTACTGTATATAGCCATATCCTGTATCTGGTCTGTGTGGTTTTAACCCCAAGGTTACCAAGGCATCATTTTCTCGTGCATACTTCTGAGCTGTATGCACCTGGTGTACGAAGGTAGAATTGTCCTGTATCAGATGATCACTTGGGGCTATTATTAGTACGCCATTTTCATCTTTCTCTGCTATTTTGTAAGCAGCATAAGCAACGCAAGCCGCCGTATTTTTACCCATTGGTTCACCCAATATTTGGTTTTCCTCTAATTGAGGAAGTTGTTCGCTCACTAGCCCTGAGTAACTCTCATTGGCTATTACATAGATATTTTCTTTTGGTACTATCTTAATATAGCGTTCGTATGCTTCCTGTATCAGTGTTTTTCCTGTACCCAGAATATCGATAAACTGCTTCGGCTTACTCTTTCGGCTTACTGGCCAAAACCTACTCCCTATACCTCCTGCTAATATAACAACGTATGTGTCTTTTAGTATTTTCATATTAATCCCTCTCTTATTAGATCCTGTATGTGTATCACTCCTGTTGGCTTTCCATTTTCTGCCAATATGATGTGATTTATTTTATGTTCCTTTATAAATGACACTCCGTCTATCGCCAATGTATTTGCCTCAATCGTTTTGGGGTTAGCGGTCATTATATATTCTGCCGTAAAATCACCAATGTCAGTATGCTTTGTAAGCATTCTACGTAAGTCACCGTCGGTTATTATTCCTTTTAGGTCGCCTTGGTCATTGATCACCAATACCGCTCCCATTCTTCCTTTTGTCATGGCTACTATGCACGCTGCGAGTTTTGCATCGTTGCCAATAAGTGGCATCTTATTCTGCTCCGCTATCTCACCTAAAGTGAGGTAGAGCTTTTTACCCAGTGCTCCCCCGGGATGGTATTTCGCAAAATCCTGGGATTTAAATTCTCTGCATTTAATAAGTGCTACGGCGAGGGCATCTCCCATCGCCATTTGGGCAGTGGTACTTGTAGTTGGAGCCAGATTGTTGGGGCAAGCTTCTTCTGATACGGTAGTATCTAATAGGTAGTGACTATGTTTTGCCAGATGAGAACTCAAATTTCCCGTTATCGCGACTAATTTATTACCTCCTTTTAGTATGAGTGGTACGAGCACTTTTATTTCTGGACTATTCCCGCTTTTTGATATACAGATAACCACATCGTCTCGTTGCACCATTCCTAAATCGCCATGTATGGCATCTGCAGCATGCATAAAAAGTGAAGGCGTACCCGTACTATTAAAAGTCGCTACAATCTTTTGACCTATGATAGCACTTTTGCCTATGCCAGTAACTACCACTCGGCCATTGGACTCAAGTATAGAATTCGTTACATCCACAAAACTATTCGTTAGTAATTTGGTTAAGTTTTTTAGGCTTTGGCTCTCTAATAAGAGTGTTTCTTTGGCTACTTGAAGGATTTCTGTGGAATTAAGCATGATAATTACCGCAAATTATAAAATTTATTTCCTCAAGTGGTACAAACAGTACTATATTAGTCACTCATTATAGAATTAATAAGATTTTAAGTAAAGATAGATGGCAGCAGACGTTGTAGATTTAAAGGTAAGTTTAAAGGAGTTTTTTGGATTTGACTCGTTTAAAGGGATGCAGGAGGAAGTGATTTCTACGATAATGCAAGGCGAGGACTGCTTTGTAATAATGCCTACGGGTGCAGGTAAGTCATTGTGTTATCAGTTGCCCGCACTCACTAGTGCAGGTACCGCTATTATCATATCTCCGCTCATAGCCTTGATGAAAAATCAAGTAGATGCGATACGTGGTTTTAGTGATAATGATTCTGTAGCACATTTTCTAAATTCATCACTCACCAAATCCCAAACTGAGCGAGTGAAAAATGATGTAACAGAAGGTCGCACTAAAATGCTCTACGTAGCTCCAGAAACGCTCAAAAAAGATGAGACCATAGACTTTTTGCGTTCCGTAAAAGTAAGTTTTGTGGCCGTAGATGAGGCACATTGTATCTCCGAGTGGGGTCATGATTTCAGACCCGAGTATAGACGTATAAAACAGATAGTAAAAGAAATAGATGACGTGCCGATGGTGGCCCTTACTGCAACGGCTACCCCAAAAGTACAGCTAGATATTCAAAAAAGTTTGAATATGCTAGATGCCCGAGTATTCAAATCTTCGTTTAATAGAAATAACCTCTACTATGAGGTTATGCCAAAAGGGAGCAAGGCTCAAACCATGAAAGATCTAATATCTTTTGTGAATAAACGAAAAGGTCAAAGTGGAATCATCTACTGCCTTAGTAGAAAAAAGACAGAAGATGTATCCGAAATACTTAGAGCAAATGGAATAAATGCACTGCCATACCACGCTGGCCTAGACGCTAAAACAAGAGCAGGTAATCAAGATAAGTTTTTAATGGAAGATGCCGATGTAATCTGTGCAACAATTGCATTTGGTATGGGAATAGATAAGCCTGATGTGCGTTTTGTGATACATTATGATGTACCAAAGTCACTAGAGGGTTACTACCAAGAGACCGGCAGAGCAGGGAGAGACGGCCTAGATGGCGATTGCATGCTGTTTTACAATCCTAAAGATACGGAGAAACTAGAAAAGTTCCTAAAAGATAAACCTGTAGCTGAGCGTGAGATTGGGACGCAACTCATCTCTGAAATGGCTTACTTCTCTGAGTCTTCTCAATGCCGTAGAAAATCGTTGCTCCACTACTTTGGCGAAACCTTTGACGCTAAAAATTGCAATGCAATGTGCGACAACTGTCGCAATCCACGTGAAACCACCGAGGCTACAGAGCAACTTATAATTGCCCTTAAAACCATACAACATACTGACGGTAGAGTAGCATTAAAACACATAGTAAACATAATAACAGGTACAGCCGCTCCGGAGGTCAAAGCGTATAAACATGATAAATTTGCACTATTTGGTAAAGGGAAAGCAGAAAGTGAAAATTATTGGAAAACACTCATACGCTATGGTCAGATTAATAATCTAATCATAAAAAACATTGAACGCTACGGTCTACTAAGTATCAGCGACGAGGGAGTTGCCTACCTAGCCAACCCTACAGATGTAGCTATAGCACAAGATCGTGAATTTGACGCAATTAGTGATTCAGATTTCGATAATATTCAGATAGAATCTGTTTTTGACGTAACTCTTTTTGCGAAGCTAAAAGAACTACAAAGAGAGGTAGCTAAAGAAATGAATCTGCCTCCATATGTTATTTTTCAACAGCCATCTCTAGAGGACATGGCCTACAAGTATCCTGTGAATATGGATGAGATGGAAAACATCATAGGTGTAGGGAAAAATAAGGCAAAAAAATTCGGTAAACCCTTCATTGCACTCATCTCTCAATATGTAGAAGAGAACAATATTGATCGTCCAGATGATTTGGTATTGAAATCTGTTGTAAATAAAAGTGCTAAAAAAATACACATTATTCAAAATATTGACAAAAAAGTTCCACTAGAGGATATAGCCAAAGGGCAAGGAATGGAATTTGTAGATTTCCTAGAAGAACTAGAAGCAATAGTCTACTCTGGAACAGCCGTAGATCTAGTGTACTACATCGATGAGCTCATCGATACGGAAGGGGCAGACGAGATCTACGACTTCTTCAAAACAGAGCAAACGGGGAACATTGATAACGCTGTAAATGAGTTTGATGGGGAGTTCACACATGAAGAAATGAAAGTATTTCAAATACAATTTATGAGTGATGTTGCAAATTAAAAAAACCTAATTAAATTTGCACCCCAAAATGGCTGATGGTGTAACTGGCAACACGTCTGTTTTTGGTACAGAAGAGTCCAGGTTCGAGCCCTGGTCGGCCAACAAAAAAAGTAGAGAGGTCTTACACAGACCTCTTTCCTTTAAAAATGTATTGTAACAAAGAGTGATTTTTTTCACTCCAAGTTTATGATAATTCTACCACGGGGTAGAGTGAAAGTAAAACGAAATATGCCATCTTTTATAAATAAAGTAAAAATCTTTGCTGGGTCTGGTTCTAAACCTTTAGCCCAAAAAATTGCCAAAGCTTACGGACAAGACTTAGGCTCTGTTACTGTGAATATATTCAGTGACGGTGAGTTTCAGCCGTGTATTGATGAGACGGTACGTGGTTGCGATGTATTTATTATACAATCGACCATGCCACCAGCAGATCATCTTATGGAGCTACTGATGCTTGTAGATGCTGCCAAGCGTGCTTCTGCTCACAAGGTAGTAGCTGTAATTCCATACTTCGGACTTGCTCGTCAAGATAGAAAAGACAAACCGCGTGTTCCTATTAGCTCAAAAATGGTAGCTAACATACTCACTGCTGCAGGTGCAGATAGAGTAATGACCATGGACCTACACGCTCCACAGATACAAGGGTTCTTCGATATACCAGTGGACCACTTAGATTCTACGGTTATCTTCATCCCCTACATTAAAAGCATTCAAACAGACAATTTACTGCTTGCTGCTCCAGATGTGGGAGCCACCAAGAGAGTACGTGAGTTTGCCAAGTTTCTAGGTGCGGAGATGGTCATCTGTGATAAAGCCCGTAAGCGTGCCAACGAAATAGCCAGCATGACTGTAATAGGTGATGTGACGGGTAAAGATGTTGTACTGATAGATGATATCTGCGATACGGCCAATACACTTTGCAAAGCCGCAGCTCTTATCAAAGAGAAAGGTGCTAAGTCTGTGCGTGCAGTGTGTACACACCCCGTATTGAGTGGCAAAGCATACGAAAATTTAGAAAATTCTGTTTTGGAAGAAATCATCCTTTGTGATACTATTCCGCTGAAAGCAGGAAACTACAAAAAAATAAAAGTACTTAGCGTAGATAGACTCTTTGCTAATGCGATAAGAAACGTGAGTGAATTTGGATCAATAAGCTCATTATTTAATATATCTGACTCGTATCAAGGCGAGTTGATTTAACCATTAACACAACAAAAAATTTATAGAATAATATGAAAGTAATTGCATTAAAAGGTGCCGTAAGAAACGGCCTCGGAAAATCTGCCAACAAGCAAATCAGAAAAGAAGGTAAAGTACCTTGCGTAATTTATGGTAAAGGTGAAAACGTTCACTTTTCAGTCTATCAAGCAGATTTTACAAACTTGGTATACACACCAAATACATACTTAGTACAACTCAACATAGACGGAGCTACTAAACTAGCAAAAGTACAGGAACTACAATTCCACCCAACGTCAGAAGATATTGTACATGCAGATTTCTACGAAGTAGATAGCGAAAACCCAATATCTATAGCTGTCCCTGTGAAAATAGTAGGAAGCTCTCCAGGTGTAAGAGCTGGTGGTAAAATACAGCTAAAAATCAAAAAATTGAATGTATCAGCCTTGATAGCTAATCTTCCTGAATTTATCGAAATAAACATTGATGAATTAGAAATAGGAAAAAGTATCAAAGTTGGAGAGGTGTCTGTAAACAACATGACGCTTCTTGATTCTGAGAATAACTCTATTATATCTTGTATAGTAACTAGAGCTGCTAAAAGTGCCGCTGGTGAAGAAGGAGAAGAAGGAGCCGAAGAAGGAGCTGCAGAAGCTGCAGAATAAGTCCATCATTCTATCTAGAATATTCAAAATCTCTTTCTGCTCTGCAGAAGGAGATTTTTTTATTAAATTGAATTAGAAATAACCACACTCATCTCCTCAAACGTATAGTCCAAGGCTTTTTTCACTTTGGTATTGTCAAAGTGATTTACTGCAATACTTGCCCTTACCGTCTCTTTGCTTAGCATACCACCCAAACCCAAAAATTCTTTTATTGCCACCATAGCATAGGCTACCTTGTACAGTAGGCCCCTTATCTCAATACGTGGCATTTTGGTTCCCATGGCCGAGGTCATTGTATCTGCCATTTCCTTAAAACTCTTGTTTTCGCTTACTACGATATACCGCTCACCGCTAATGTCTGATAGGCACAGCTGCTCGGCAATGCGGGCTACATCTTGCACACCCACCCAACCAGTGATTCCCCTACTATAAAAAGGAAATCCATTCTTGGCATTACCAAAAAGTTTGTTGCTGCCTTTGGTCCAGTCTCCTTTGCCCAGTATTATTCCTGGATTGATAGCAACGGTTGCTAGTCCTTCTTCCTTGGCACGCCACAACTCGCATTCACCCAAATATTTGCTGTATCCATAGTTGCTATGGGCTATCTCATCGTCCCACGCTGTAGACTCAGTTATAGGTTCTCCTTTCGTGTTTTTGCTAATAGCGGCTATACTACTGCAGTACAGCAGTTTCTTCACACCTGCATCTTTGGCCACATTTACTACGTTGGCTGTATACTGCTGGTTTATTTCTATAAGCTTATCTGCATCTTTCTTTAGGTAAGAAATAACGCCTGCTAAGTGCATCACATAATCCTTTCCTATAAAATATTCTTCGAGCCCGGCAACGTCATATAACTCGCACGTTTTCCAAGTAAGGTTTTGATATATAGCGGTTTGCAGGCTATAATGATCCTTTACCAATTTAAACTCAGCCAGCGAAGCACCCGGTCGAATAATAGCACATACATGATGTCCTTGTTTTAGCAAATGATGTATAATGTGTACACCTAAGAATCCGTTGGCTCCGGTTATGGCAAAAGTCACGTGTTGCTTCGTTTATTTTTGTAAGCTACGAATATATTTAATGCTACAACAATACTTCACGCCAATAGAAGATAAGACGATTTATAAACCGTACCAGATAGGTGCATGCATACAAAAATATGCCGCCCATTTCCCGGAGGTAGGAAATAACAACATTGTACTCTTTGGTATAAAGGATAAACATGGCAGTGCTGCAGCGGTAAGAAAACACCTCTACCAGCTTGCTTCCAATACAGCATTCGAAAAACGAGTGCTAGACCTTGGTGACATACCCTGCGGAAAAACACCAGCAGAAACAAACCTAGCCATACAAACCGTAACCGAAGAACTACTCGGCCAAGGAGCAATACCGCTACTCATTGGTGATCACTTGGATCAGGGTGAAGCCCTATACAAAGCTTTTGAAGGAACGTCTGAGCAAATAGAGTTGTCCTTAATATCCGCTCACCTACCGCTACTGGAGTATGAGCTATTGCACCGTATCTGTACACGTGAGCCCAATTATCTTAGGAATATAAATGCCATCGGTTTCCAAGCACCATATATCGCACCCCATGCCTTGAATATGCTAGAGAATCTCCATTTTAACCACTACAGACTGGGTAACCTAAAGACACAGCTGGATGAGACCGAAATTTACTTACGTAATGCTACGCTTACATTATTTGACTTGAACGCCATTCGTCATGTAGATGCACCTGGCACCAGTATAGTGCAAGCCAATGGACTCACAGGGGAAGAAGCTTGCCAACTGGCAAGATACGCCGGCCATAGCGATAGCCTACGATGCTATGCTCTTCTGGGTTTTGATGCTAGTAAAGATAACCGTGAGCTTACAGCTGCTCTGTGTGCCCAACTTATATGGTACTTTGTAGATGGCGTAGTGCATAGAGTGCAAGATATACTTGGCACCCACGAAGACTTCGTAAAATATAGATGTGATTTCAGTACGGACGATGTGCCTATTCTTTTTATAAAAAGTAAAAGAACTGCCCGCTGGTGGATGAGCATAGAGCATCCAGCAGATCCTACAAACCTTAATGAAAAAATTACTGTGCCTTGTACGTACTTAGACTACCAGCAAGCCGCCAATGGTGATACACCACAACGCTACCTCGACACACTCAAAAAACTAAGTTAAAAACAACAAAATAAAAACATGATCCGCGGTACAGTTGAAGCATGCGTAGTAAGAAACAAGATTTGGATACCGTTTCCTTCTAATGCACAAATAGACAGCCGAACAACCCAAAACGAAGTGCAATTTTTAACCCTTCACTTTATAGTTTAAAACAATTTCATGTTAAATGTTTTATATATCAAGTAAAAAACTATTCCATATCAACCAATGAATAAAGGTTTAAGTATAAAAGATTTAGAAAATCTAAGTGGCATAAAAGCTCATACTATACGTATGTGGGAAAAGCGTCATAATATTTTTGACCCCGACAGAACGGAAACAAATATTAGACTGTACAGTAACGAGGACCTCAAAAAATTACTAAATATTGCCTCTGTGCTCGAGCACGGAATGAAAATTAGTAAGGTTAGTACGCTCTCTACTGATGAACTAAATAGTGAAATAGAACAACTACAACAAGAAAATATAGAGGCTAGTAAAAAAATAATTATTAATGGCCTCATAGTAGCTACGCTACAGTGTAATGTGGTTTCGTTTGAAAATATTTACCAAGCATACGCCAAAAAGCATTCTCTAGAACAAACCGTAGAAGGAATAATCTACCCTCTACTCATACGCATAGGCCTAATGTGGACGGTAAGCAAGTTGAATCCCTCACAAGAACATTTTGCTAGCCAAATGATACGTCAAAAGCTATTTACCGCTATTGACAAGTTACCAATGGCGACTAGTAAAGAACGTTTCGTACTCTATCTACCAGATAATGAGGATCATGAAATAGGATTACTCTATGCTTACTACCTTATCAAACAGGCTGGACATATGTGTATATACCTTGGACCGAGTGTACCACTAGAAGACGTAGGCGAATGTTGTAAAAATGCTGGAGCTACTTCAATACTCTGTGCATTTACCATTCAGCGACAGCTCAAAACATATCAAGTATACGCCAATAAGATGGCAATGATATGCCCTGAGCAACGTGTGCTTATACATGGTTTAAACCACGAGACAGCTCAACAACTTAACAAAGAAAAGTTCAACTTTCTCTTTGATATCAACGATTTGAAAAACCTATTGTAACTACGGTTGTTTAACTTTACAGTTAAATAGCTCAACATATAGTAAACAAAAGTGAAAATTGCAATAATCGGTTCAGGTTTTTCTTCTCTCTCCAATGCGTGCTATCTCGCAAAGCAAGGACATGAGGTAGAAGTATTCGAAAAGAATGATCAACTGGGAGGAAGGGCTCGCATCAAAAAAATTGATGGCTACACTTTTGATATGGGACCAAGCTGGTACTGGATGCCAGATGTTTTTGAAAATTTTTTTGCCGACTTCGGTAAAAAAGTAAGCGACTTCTATGATCTAAGACGCATTGACCCAAGCTATCGTGTATTTTGGCCAGACGCTCCAGACGATATTCCTGCAGACATGTATGAGCTCAAAGCCTACTTCGAACAATACGAAACAGGTGCGGGTCAGAAACTAGAACAATTCCTGAAAGAAGCCAAAATGAAATATGAAGTAGGTATGGGTGATTTTGTCACAAAGCCATCGCTATCCTTCACTGAATTTTTGAGCTTGGATACCGCACGCAAGGGAATATCCCTTGACATATTCAAACCAATCAGCAAACACATTCGTCAGTTTTTTAATCACCCAAAACTGATAGAACTTCTTGAGTTTCCTGTTCTTTTTCTGGGAGCAAAACCGCAAAATACACCTTCACTCTATAGCCTAATGAACTATGCAGACATGGCATTGGGAACTTGGTATCCTATGGGTGGAATGAATAAAATAGTAAAAGGAATGGTATCTGTAGCCACTGAACATGGTGTTACGTTTCATACCTCTGCTAACGTTACAGAAATAGTAGCAGAAGGCCGGACGGTAACTGGCATCAAATCCAACGATGTATTTCATACGGCAGACGTAGTAGTAAGTGGTGCAGACTACCACCACACAGAGCAAAAATTACTAGCACCTCAATACCGCAACTATGATGAGAAGTATTGGGATAAAAGAGTAATGGCTCCATCAAGTCTATTATATTACGTAGGCCTTAATACTAAAATAGACGGTATCAAACATCATAATCTCTTCTTTGATGAGAGTTTTGATAAGCACGCAATAGAAATATACGATACCCATGAGTGGCCAGAAGCTCCGTTGTTTTACATTTGTAACCCAAGCAAAACAGACGACAGCGTAGCTCCAGAAGGAAAAGAAAACATGTTCTTTTTGGTACCCGTAAGCACAGAATTGAAAGACACCGAATCTACAAGAAAACGTTATTTTAATATGATTTGTGACCGTCTGCAAAAACACATAGGTCAAGATATACGCCCGCACATTGAGGTTTACGAAGACTTTGCTCACTCTGATTTTATGTCTGAGTACAACAGCTTTAAAGGCAATGCGTACGGACTAGCTAACACATTGAGGCAAACGGCCATTCTAAAGCCAAAATGTAAAAACAAAAAATTAGATAATCTATACTATATCGGGCAACTTACCGTCCCTGGGCCAGGAGTTCCTCCGAGTATTATATCTGGTAAAATAGTTTCAGCACTAATACAACAAGAACAACACAAGCATGAAAGCATTATTTGATAAAATATCTCTAAAAGCCAGTGTAATGGTAACCAATGCCTATAGCACATCATTCTCGCTAGGTATCAGAATGCTCAATGAGTCAGTACGCGAGCCAGTGTACGCTATATACGGATTTGTACGCTTTGCAGACGAAATTGTAGACTCCTTTGATGGATACGATAAAGCCGCTCTTATAGCAGATTTCCGAAAACAAACAGACGCAGCTATTGCTCAAAAAATTAGTCTAAACCCTATACTCAATAGTTTTCAGCATGCTGTAAATCACTACAAGATTGATCAGTGGTTAATAGATGCATTTTTTGATAGTATGGAGATGGATCTAGAGGACCAAACCTACGATCAAGAAACATTTGAGAAATATATATTGGGCAGTGCACAAGTAGTAGGTCTTATGTGCCTTCGTGTATTTTGTAATGGAGATAGTGCACAATACGAAAGCCTAAAAGACGGTGCTATGAGCTTAGGCTCTGCTTTCCAAAAGGTCAATTTTTTACGAGACCTGAAGGCCGACAAAGACGACTTAGGAAGAATTTACTTCCCTGGTATGAACATACAAGAATGGACGCCGCAGCTCAAAAAAGAGATAGAAGCTGATATAGCTATAGATTTCAAACACGCTTTAGAGGCTATCAATAGATTGCCCAGCAACTCCAAATATGGTGTTTATACAGCCTACAGGTATTATTTTAAACTTTTCAGAAAACTTGAAAACGCTAGCTTTGAAGAACTTTTTACTAAAAGACTCCGAGTTCCCAATACTACGAAGTTTCGATTATTGTTTACCTCAAAGGCTAGACTAGCCATGGGCACTTATTTTTTATAATACGATGGTACTGATTTATACACTCATTACGCTCGGCACATTCTTAGCTATGGAGTTTGTAGCTTGGTTTGCACACAAGTATGTGATGCATGGTTTCCTGTGGTACTTGCACAAGGACCACCACCAGCACGAGCCTGGCTTTTGGGAAAAAAATGATGCGTTCTTCCTCATTTTTGCCATACCCAGTGCTACATGTTACATTGTAGGTAGTGCTGTAGCAGGAATGTTTCCGCTGTTTTTTGTAGGTGTAGGCATTTCTTTATACGGATTAGCGTACTTCTTGGTACACGACATTTTCATTCACCAACGATTCAAACTATTTACCCGCACCAAAAATAAGTACCTGAAAGCCATACGAAAGGCTCACAAGGTACATCACAAGCACTTGGACCCAGAAGAAGGAGAATGCTTTGGAATGCTCTTAGTGCCTCCTAAATACATAAAAGAAGCAAAATAATGGATAGCTTATACCTCTGGGTAAACCTCGGAGCCATCTTTTTTCCATTCTTACTCAGTTTTAATAAGCTGGGGCACTTCTACCGACGCTGGAAATACATCTTCATGTCTATAGCCGTAATGGGCGTGTGCATCATCTCTTGGGATGTGCTATTTACTCTATTGGGCGTTTGGGGTTTTAATGAAGAGTACCTGCTAGGTCCATCATTTCTGCACCTGCCTCTGGAGGAGTGGCTCTTCTTTTTCTGCATTCCGTATGCCTTTATGTTTTTGTACGATCAATTGGTCACACTCAAAGCAAAAAACGTCTTACAACCCATCGAAAAATACTTAGACTATTTCTTCTTGACAGCTGCATCAGTCTATTTCATTGCCGGCTTTGGGAATATCTATACGACAACCATTGCATCATTGGTATTCATTTTTACACTGATAATGATGAAGCTTGATCCACCACATCGTGGCATCTTTTATCTGAGTTATATTATCATTCTTATTCCGTTCACTGCTGTGAATGGAATTCTTACTGGCTTTATTACTCCAGACCCTGTAGTTTGGTACAACAATGCTGAAAACCTAGGCATACGCTTTCTCACCATACCCGTAGAAGACTACCTGTACTATTTCTTGATGTACGGCATCTGCTATGTGGTGTATGAAAGAGTGAAACCAGCTTCTTAAAAAAAAGCATACTCCAAGTAAATTCTTCTTTTTTGTTTCTGCTGGGAAACAAAAAAAGCCACCCGGTAGGGTAGCTTTCTAAATGTTATTCGTCTCAGGAATTAACCCAAGTACGATTTCAATATTTTGCTCTTGCTCGACTTACGTAGTCTTCTAAGTGCTTTTTCCTTGATCTGACGTACACGCTCACGTGTAAGACCCACCTTATCAGAAATATCTTCTAACGTATGTGCAGGACCGCCATCTAGGCCGTAGTAATATTTCAATACATCTCTTTCTTTTTCAGAAAGTGTAGAGATTACACGGTTTATTTCTTTTCTA
>CAWVTO010000007.1:0-19508 GCA_963932895.1 uncultured bacterium | reverse complement strand
TGCATGATCTGTGTGCAGTATTACTGCAACACCATATGCTTCTGCCATAGCATGAACATACTTTGCTCCTGCTACGCCACCTGCAATTGCAGATTTTTCATTCTCATTACTTAGTCCTTTACCAGCAAAAAATTGTGCTCCACCGTTACTGAATTGGATAATCACCGGTGAGTTTAGATTAGCTGCTGCTTCTAGTACTCCATTTACAGTACTACTGCTCGTAACGTTTACTGCTGGCAGTGCATAGCTGTTTTCTTTTGCGTGTTGAAAGATTGCTTGTACCTCGTCTCCAGTGGCTACCCCTGGCTTAATGTTGTGACTCATATATTCGTTTCTTATTCTTGGGGCAAATTTATATTTTTTTCTGTAGGAACACGCTTCTGAAACGTGTTCCTACAAAAACCTATTATTCAAATGTCTGCAAATCCACCAGTTTCATGTAGATACCGCCTTTGGCTATTAACTCAGCATGGGTACCTTGTTCTGCGATTTCACCCTTGTCTAGGACCACTATTTTATTGGCATTCTGTATGGTGCTCAGTCTGTGTGCTATCACGATACTCGTACGGTTCTGCATTACCTTTTCTAAGGCCTCCTGAACCATCTTCTCACTTTCGGTATCTAAGGCACTAGTAGCCTCGTCTAAGATAAGAATAGGCGGTTCTTTCGCAATAGCTCGGGCAATGCTCATACGTTGTCTTTGTCCACCACTTAGGTTCATTCCTTTTTCTCCTAAATTGGTATTGTAGCTCTCCGGCATTTCACGAATAAACTGGTGAGCGTTGGCTATCTTAGCGGCATTCATTAGCTGATCTCCACTTAGGTAGAAATCACCCATTTTTATATTATTGGCTGCGGTATCATTGAACAAAATGGCATCTTGCGTTACTATGCCCATCATACCACGCAGCGAGTTGAGTTCTATCTTGCTAATATCCTGACCATCTATGGTGATGCTCCCTGCATTCAACTCATGAAAACGAGGTATCAGATCTGCCAATGTAGACTTACCTCCACCACTAGATCCTACCAGTGCTACAGTGTCACCCTTATTTATTGTTAAGCTTATGTTTTTCAGTACAAATGGTCCATCTCCATAGGCAAAGCTCACATCGGTTAATTTTATCGCTGAAGTAAATACTGGAGCAGGCAATCCATTTTTGTCTTTTTCCACCTCGGCAGCGAGTACCTCATTTATTCTATCTAAAGATGCGGCTCCTTTTTTGAGTCTGAAAAATGCTTCTGTTATCCCTTTAGCTGGAGGTATTAGCTGACTAAAAATAGCAATGTATGCAATCAGAAATGACCCTGTAAGAGCAGTTTCTTGGTTTAGAATAAGCGTACCAGTATATATCAATAGACTGGCTATCACTATACTACTCATAAACTCACTAAGTGGCGATGCTAATAATTCCTTTCGATTTACTTTCACCATTAACCTAAAATGCTCGTCATTTTGCACCTTAAAACCATCCTCTTTATTTTTGATAGCTCCAAAGGCTTTTATAATCTTAATCCCGTGAAGACTCTCTTCTAAGTGTGAAAGCACATCTGACAATTTCTCTTGGCCTAACTGTGCTGCCTGCTTTAGTCGCTTACCTACTCTACTTATAAGGTAGCCACTAATAGGCAATACTATAAGCACAAATAGTGTGAGCTGATAACTCATCACAAACATTGAAACCAATGGTATGAGAATAGCTACAGGATGCTTAAAGTACAACTCTATTACACCTAGTAAGCTCCACTCTACCTCTTTCACATCGTTGGTGAAACGTGATAATGTATCGCCTCTTTTTTCTTTATTAAAATAGCCTAAGGGTAATCTGAGGATATGATTATACAGTTTTTCTCTGATGTCTCTTACTACTGCACTCCGTATGTATGCTAGGTTATAAAAGGATAGGTAGACGAAGAGATTCTTTAGCAAAAAAGCTAAGATCAAACCTAATGAGAAATATATGAGTGTCTGATACTGACCCCACTCTAGTATCTTCATACTAGTCTGATAATCGAAGTACGCTAACCACGAATCTGTACTGGAAGTAAGTTCTACGGCCTCTACTCCTTCTAGATTCTCATTAAAGATAACCTTAAGAAAAGGGATGATAACAGCTATACTTACTACATTGAAAAGGGCTGCAAATACATTGAATCCAAAAAACAACCTTAGCTGCAGACGGTATGGTCTGGCTAATTTGAATATGTCTTTAAACTTAATCAAGACTGCGAAGATAATCTACCGCTGATAATCCTACGGAAAAAAGAAGTCGCCAGTTATAATACCCGCAGAAAAATCGTCGAGCAGTGCACCATCTGAGCTATATCTGTAGATAGTACTTTTAGAAACAAAGTCTTTTATATCTGAAACGTAAACCTCACTATTCTTAGGATTAACCCTTAAGGAGTAATAAATCTTATCATCTGCTTGCATCCAGAGAGTAGGCTCCGACAAGTCAACATGGGTACCTTGACTCCAAATATCCTCATTAATAAAATACAGAATATCCAGTTTCTCATCATACTCCAGGTTTACAGGTGCTCCATCTAAAACTCTAGAACTAGCCACTACGTCTATTCCTTGTCCAGAAATTGATGTCAATTTTGGTTTTTCATCTTTGCTCTCATCTCCCCTATTGAGCACCCACAGTACATTCTTATCGTCCAAAACTATTCCTTCTGGCATCCAACCAACCTGAATACTATCTGAGATTATACCTGTAGCTATATCTATACCATAAATATTAGAAGTCTCTGGAGCGGTGAACCAAAATACGCCGTCTCTTGTCACTCCTTCTTCTGAGTGGCCGTTGCACGGAATACTTCCAATGACTACAAGTGCTTTCAAGTCTACGATAGTTATTGCATCTGCATATAAGTCTGTAACATACGCCTTATCATCACCTACCCGATAAATATTCCTAGGAGAAGTAAGCCCGGTAATTTCACCTTGTTTCACAAAATTGGTATCCGTGATTATTACTTTACTCGAATTGTTGACTACAAAGAAAAATTGGCCATTAAAAGAAGCTATAGAATGTAGCACATTGCCCATAGACTCGTTGTTCTTTAAACTATACACGTCATTTTGCACAGCTTTAGAATCGGGATTATATAAACTAAGTGTCCCTTCTCCCCAGCCAAAATTGCCCTCGTTGGCTATTAGAATTTCTCCACCTTGTATATTTACTTCTGGTGGCTGTTCATCGCCTTTACATCCAGGGGTGAGTAGACTAGTTGCAAGTAAAAGCAGTACTAGTAAACGATAATTTTTTGAACCCATAGTTGGTTATTTTTTTGTACCGTGATGGTATACATACCGCTCACAGCAAGTCTAGGTAATTCTGCAGAAAGCTCAGAGATTAATCGCCCGCTCATGTCTCTGCAACTCACCACACCATTTTTCCATTGCGGTTTCAGCTCTAGTTTTTGGCCTATTGTTATAGCATTAGATACCAGAGGATTCGCTTTAGCATATGCTTCTGGAGAAAGTACAGACAGTAAGCTTCCATTGACCACAGCTACGGCATCTAAATCAAAACCACTACTCGCAAAGGGTGTAGGCCACGGGTCATTGATAAGTCTGCCTTTACTATCTCTAGTGCCAAAGCTATCGTTCACACTACCTACCACATCTACCAATCGGATATAGTTTACTTGCTCCAGTCCAACTTCTTCTAAATCGAACAACGTACCATAAGGTGCTTGATGTTTTCCAGCAAGATTTCTTAGTTTGGTTGGGTCTGTATACCCAAAATTGTCTGTTTGAAAAGCAGTATCACTCAAGCTCTCACTAGGAAAACGAACGAAATCCGTACCGTTTTCACTTACTTCTACGTGAGCTAGCTCCAAATAGTAGGATAAACCTACTTTGAATCCATTTTCAAAAACAGCGAAGTCATAGCCATCGTTATTCTGTACTGGCTCATCAAAATGGAGTGTAACCACACCCCCGTCGCCAAGGCTCAGTACGTTGCCATCAAAAGGCCCAATAGCACTGGCAGTATCCCCTAGCGTAGCAAGGTTGTTATTGGATTGATCTATCTGTAGTTTACCACGCTGAATGTTAGCACCAGAAGCCCAAGCAGTAATACTTGCATCATCATTCTTGATGGATTTACTACCAGGCTCTCCGCCTGCTCCGTCAAACTGAGCGGAGCAGGCAAGCGTGGTAAATAGGATTGCTAGTGCAATAAATCTCATTGTTTAATAAATCGTTTGGTAACCGTACCCTTAGCAGTAGTTACTACAGCAAAGTAAACCCCAGATGCAAGTTCTGCAGTATTTACCGTTACATTTTTAGACAATACCTGAGTATTTCCATTGGCTAGTGTACGTCCATCTAAGCTCAATATTCGTATATTCTCTATCACGTCTTCTGCTTGTAGGTTCAATATAGACGAAGTAGGGTTTGGATAAGCTAATACGTTAATAGACTCATTGATTTCAGCAACCGAGCCAATCAAAAAATCATAACTTAGACAAAAATATGCAGGTGTATTCATACCAAAATTACCGTTATCACTGCTCTCGAGGTTAAACACTATCTTATGAAAAGTGATATCTCTAGGAGTAAACGCCTTAATTTCCTTCCAGTCTTTTAGGATGTAGTCCATACTATTATCCTCAAATCTAAAATCTGCTAGGTATACAGTATCTACTCTGAGAACACTATCTGCAGCATCTACATAGTTTACTAAGACTCTGAAGTAATCTGGATCATTGCCATCTACTCCACCAAACTTTTTACTAAAGCTACTCCCTTGCTCCATGTCTAAAGCTGCATAAGTAGAATTGGTAATACTAAAAGATAGAGGCCATGGAGCAGGTGCCATAGTTTTGAAAAGTGAATTTTTATAATTTTCTAAATAGGGAGAGCGTATCTCAGTACGCTTTCCGCCAGCTACTAAAAAGCTGGATTTACTATTATTTATACAACTAAATTGATTTCCAAAACCTGCAGTAGTATCATTCAACTTACTGCTTAAAGACCACCCACTCCAGCTATTCCAATCAGAATTAAAACTATTATTAAAAAATAAGTATCCTGCACTTATTCCTCCAGCGTTATCTGACCCATTATAGAACGTATCTGCAGACACACTTACCTCGTGATTAGAGTTGCGTAATGTACTTATAGCATTAAAATCATCCATACAGAAATACTTAGGCGTATTTAGTCCAAACTCTCCTACATCACTTCCTTCGTATCTGAACGAGATACTGTCAATAATTACATCTGTACTCTTATCATTATTGAAATCAACAAACGACCAATCTTTAACAATGTAATCTTTACTATTGTCTGCAAAACGATAATCCGCCAGATAAAAAACTGTACTATCTACAAAGTCACCCGAAAGGTATGAGCTAATAATTACACGTAGAAAATCTTCATCATCTCCATCATCTCCTCCAAACTTCTTACTAAAACCACTCCCTTGCTCCATTTCGCGAGCAGTGTACGTAGCATTGGTGAGGTATGCACCAGATATTGAGGTAGCATCATCCAGTTTGATGTATGCTCCATTACCTGTACTTACCATATAATTAGCTGTTCCACTTACTCCATGGCCAGTGATAGCACTGTACTGATTAGTAAAACCCGCAGTTACGGTATCTTTCATATTGCTAAGAGCCCATCCGCTCCAGCTGCCCCAATCAGCATTGTAGCTATTGTTCCACGCTCTTCCATAGTGGTTAAAACCACCACTAGAGTCTGCTCCATTGTTAAAAGTATCTGATTTGGATAGTGGTAAATTGTCGAACGTAGAGTACACACGCTGATGATCTATCTGTCCTAATGCTCCAAGGCTGAACGCAGCCATTAATACGATGAGTAATTGTCTTTTCATTTTTTGAGTTGTAATGTATAGTTTAAGTTAATTTTTAAAATTCTGCCTGGTAATGGGGTTCTTGGTTGTGTAAAATATGGCGTATCTAGAATATTGCCTGCCACTGTTCCTATTCTAAGTACTTTCCACTCGTAGTATCCTCCGAGTTCATAGAGTTGATATGGTTCTATGCTACTACTATTATCACTGGTCACAAAATTTGTACTAACAGCCTGAGCATTGGCATAGATACCAAAGTTCTTGTGTACTACCGTTAGGGTTATATTTCCTGTGATTTGCGGCGTGTAGATCAATTGCCTTCCGTTTCGGGTATCATTGGCATTTTCAAAATCATACGTGGCACTCACATAATGCATATTGGCTTGGGTAAGCAATTTGACTATCTTAATTTTTTTTTCATGATTGGCCGAAAAAACCATACCGTATACGACCACATTTTGAATGTTTTGAGGGGATATTTCTCCTGCTCCCACCCACTGTATCCAGTTTTGGAAGGTGCCGACATGTGGGTTTATAGTGAGTTGTATATCCTTACCGAAGCGACTCAGCGTAGCATCCAATTTGTATCCTTTCTCTGGTTTCAAGTTTGCATTACCGAGTGCTTCTCCAGGCATATACCAGTAGAGCTCATTGAGCACTGGCAATCGATATACTCGCTGTGCATTTGCACTCCATCGGTACAATTTAGCAATAGCACCTTCGGCTTTCAACTCCCCACTCATTGTATTTTTCCCGTTATACCTGATTGTGTTTTGGCTAAGTTCTAGCCTCACATTCTTGTATCTTTTGGCCACGTTCATAAACATACGAGGCCTATACCATACCGCATTTTGCTCTAAAGCTTCCGAGGAATAATTTGCGGCATCAAAGGCTACTCCTGCTCTTGCATTCCACGAATTTTTGAAGTATTTACTTACAGCAACCGATGTATTAACATTGAGAACTTTACTGTCTGTTTTTTCGCTACGCTGTACATTGTCAAATACAATCTGCTCTGCCCATACTTGGTTAGATGCTTCCAAAATCCAATTTTTAGGGCCTCGGTATTTGTACTTGTTTACCATCATAGCATTTGCATCCTGTTGTCTACTATCATTTTGCAGAAATAAAGGAGGAGGAATTCCACGTTCAGAACCCTGCAAATACAGTGTATTTGACCATTGACTTCTTTGCCACTTGTAACCTACAGTTTGCAGTATACTTGCTTTTTGAAAGTCCGTATTGGGCTGCACCTCTGAAATATCGTAGTGCTTTAAATCTACCACGTTTTTGGATTTTGTAGCTATACCACTTACACTGTAATACCAGTGTATCTTGCCCGTCACATACTTTACATTACCAGCGTATTCCTCTTGGGTACTGGAGCTTATACCTACACGTAGTCCTTTCTTACTGTTGAGTGAAGAGAGACGAATTGCATCTCCCATATTTTGAGATCCAAGAGTACTTTCGTCTGATTGACCCAAGCTAAGACCGCCAAAATGCACAGCATCTATAAGACTTAGATCCATAGTACCATTCATACTACTCTGCATATTTGCCCCATTAATTAATATGGGTGTTTGCTGTGTTCCTAGTCCCTTATAGCTAGGCGTACTCAGCACTCCTGCACCTCTTTTACGTATGTATATGCCGCTCTGTTTTTGTAGTAGCTCAGCAAAGTCTTGCGTTGGATTCGCTTTGAGTAGAGCAGCAGAAATCAATTCTCGACCTTTCTGTTGCTTTCGCACGCTTATAGCCACAGAGTCTATGACAACAAGATCACTGATTTTGGTAGAATCCTTGGGAGAAACGCCCGCATCTAAAACCTGTCCCATTCCTGAGAGGTTAATGATAGATAATATGACAGCTAGTGCTGTTTTCACTGTATTGTATTTTTATTTTTCTAAAAAAACAATAACCCCAGGAATAAATAATATAAAAGTCAGGTATTAACATACCACTGGCTCTTACAGCTTTTCTTCCCGAAAGCATATTGAGTACTATTTGACATAAGTAGGTCTTCTGACTTAGTTCCTGATGTGGTTTCCTTCCCGTATCGACTTTTATTATCATTACAGTGGATAGATTAACTACATCATTAACAGAACTTTACAGCTGCGGGTACAGTGCAAGATTTTCACTTGGCTTCCCTTAACTTTTGCTGCTTCAAAGGTACGTAAATAATGCTCTCCCCATAAACACAATGTACACAATTTGATAATTTGGCACTATTTCACCAACGAATACGCTCACTACATTTAGATTATGAAACAGATATACGCTACAGTATTTTTCGAAAGCTAAATTTACATACTTTTGCCCAACAATGGCAACAACACAAGACTTATCCCGAGGAATGTTTCTACGCTACAATGGCCAACTATGTCAGGTAGTAGAGTATCAACACACTATGCCAGGTAAAGGCGGAGCCTTTTATCAGGTAAAGATGAAAAATGCCATCACAGGAAAATCTATGGAAAATAGATTTAGGAGTGGTGAGACTATTGATGATGTGCGTGTAGATCTAATAGAGATGCAATACCTATACAAGGATGGGGAAAACCTTATGTTGATGAATATGGAGACATTTGAGCAAGTAGCTATACCACAAACAATGATGGGAGAGCAAATGAAATTCCTCAAAGAAGAGATGATACTGAGTGTATACTTTGATGACGGAAACCCAATAATGGCAGATGCTCCAAACCATGTGGTACTGGAAGTAACCTATAGCGAGCCAGGTATGAAAGGCGACACAGCCAATAACCCACTAAAACCAGCTACCCTAGAAACAGGTGCCGAAATAAGTGTACCTCTTTTTGTGGATAGTGGTGAAATGATAAAAGTAGACACACGTACAGGTGAGTATGTGGAGCGAGTAAGATAAGCTCCGTATCTGAAAAGAGTTAGGACTAAAGGGTGATTTAATTAGAGTCATTTATAGGGTCGTTTATTTAAATCAAATGAAAGTTTTATCCGTCGAAGAAAATTTCTTAGGCATAACAGAAGTTGAGTTGCACGCATACGATACTTCCAAAGTAGTATTGCAGCAACTGCCTTACGAGCATACCTCCAGCTACAAAAAAGGCTCATCCAATGGACCGCAGGCTGTGTTGTATAACTCTCGTTATGTAGAATATTATGATATTGAGCTAGATGATGAAGCTTACAAAAAATGTGGCATAGCTTCCATAGAGCCTATAAATTTTGCTGGCAAAGTAGATGCAGAAGCAATGGAGGTCATTTACCAAGCGAGCAAGGAACACCTTTCGAACAATAAATTTTTGGTCAGCATAGGTGCAGAGCACACCGTGATTTATGGGATTTTTAAGGCTTTTCAAGAAAAATGGGATGATATAGGCATACTCCAGCTCGATGCTCACAGTGACTTGCGAATGGAGTATGAAGGAAATAAGTGGTCGCACGCTAGTGTGATGGCTCGAATCAACGAACTAAATCCCACAATAGTGCAAGTAGGTGTGCGTGCTCAATGTATAGAAGAAGCAGCCCTTATTAAAGCTTCTGATAACATCCATTGTTACTACGCTCATCAAATTGGGGAAAACGATACATGGATGGATGAGCTAGTACAAAAGCTACCTAAAAAACTCTACATCACCATAGATACCGATGGTTTTGACCCCAGTGTATGCCCAAGTGTAGGAACCTTAGAACCAGGAGGTTTGCAGTGGTATTCTACCTTAAAACTACTCAAAAAGGTTTTTGAAAAATGTGATGTGAAAGGTTTTGATATTGTAGAACTCAATCCTACCGCTTCCGATGATAGTACGGCATACAGTATGGCACAACTCTGCTACAAACTTATAGGATACAAATACTGCACTTCATGAAAATTACCGTTCTTTGTATAACACTATATGCAAGTATACCTAGATAACGCAGCCACTACTCCTATGGATGTACAGGTCATCGATAAAATGACCGAGGTGATGCATGATTGCTATGGCAATGCCAGTGCCATACACGGGCAAGGTCGTAAGGCTAAAGCTGTGGTAGAAATGGCTCGTAAAGAAATAGCTAAACTATTAAACTGTAGTGGTCCAGAAATAGTATTCACAGGTAGCGGAACAGAGGCTGATAATATGGCCCTACGCTGTGCCGTAAATGACCTTGACGTAACGCACATTATTACCAGTCAAATTGAGCACAAAGCTGTACTCGAAACTGCTCAGGAGCTAGAGGCCAAAAAATCAGTATCAATAAGCTACGTAAAACTCGATGGATTAGGTAGAGCAGACTTAGCAGATTTAGAACGATTGGCAAAAGAAAACCCAAGAAGTCTCATTAGCCTAATGCATGCCAACAATGAAATAGGTACCCTCAATGATGTTACAGCGATCAGTAAAATAGCTCGTGCCTATGACTGCTATTTTCATACAGATACTGTGCAAACAATAGGTCATTACCCAATAGATCTCAAAGTATTAGACGTCGATTTTTTAGCATGCTCTGCTCACAAGTTTCACGGGCCAAAAGGAGTTGGTTTTCTATACAAGAGTAAATCTTTACGTATACGCCCGCTCATGACTGGTGGTGGCCAAGAAGGATCGCTACGTGCAGGAACAGAGAACGTAACGGGTATAGCTGGATTGGCTAAAGCACTTGAAGTTGCCAGTAGAAATATAGAAGTAAAAATCAATACGGTGCAACGTACCAAGACCTACTTTAAAGAGCAGCTTGAGAAAGAAATAGATGGCGTTTGTTTTAACGGTGATACCAGCCAACAAGGTGGACTGTATACGGTGCTTAATGTATCGCTACCTCCTCACGACAATGCAAGTACGCTGCTATTCCAACTGGACATGAATGGCATATGTGCAAGTGGAGGGTCTGCCTGCAACAGCGGAGCTATTGGCTCTAGTCATGTGCTTGAAGGTATAGGTCATCCCACAAACCGATCTGCTGTGCGGTTCTCTTTTAGTAAGTTTACCACTCGCAAAGAGGTAGATTATGCAGTGGGAAAGTTGAAAGAATTATTTCGATAAAACACCTGCTTTTCCTAAGAATAGAGGCTAGTTCTAGCCAAAGTTCAATTAAATGCAGGCACCACTATTGTTTCATAAACCATTCATTACAAAAATATTGCAATTTTTTATTTAAAATTAACGGTCAAAATGCTACCCAAGTTACACGCGAAATAAAATTGTAGCTGTACTATTGCTATACACAATAGAAACAATGAAATCATTTGGAATATTTCTAACGTTCATTTTTGCATTTGCCGGATGTACTGCTCAAGACGATGGTGTAAAAACGCTAGAACAAGCGAATCTCTCTAGCAAACTACAAGAAGATAACGTAGTACTCATAGACGTGCGAACTCCTGTAGAAGTAGCAAGTGGCTATATTCCAGAAACACGCTTTTTCCTAGATGTAAACCACGCAGACTTTGACCAAAAAATAAGCGAACTAGATACTACCAAAATATATGTACTGTATTGCCGTAGTGGGGCAAGAAGCAGCAGAGCTGCTCACCAACTCATTGCTAAAGGATTCAAAAACATATACAACCTAGAAGGTGGTATTTTGAGCTATCAAGGTGAGCTAAAACAATAAATCTTGAGTTCTTCTACATATACCAAAAGATTAAGCGGTGTTATTCTGACGCTAGCAATAGCTGTAGGAGCCATGTTCCTGGGTGATTGGTGGGGCATTAACACTATTCTTTTAGCCTTGATATTGGGTATTCTTATTGGCAATATAGCTTCCTTACCGCACTCATGGGATGCGGGAATAAAAACGGCCAGTGGTCTCTTTCTAGAATTTGCTATTATTCTAATGGCTTTCAGCATAGACTACGGTAGTTTCCTAAAACTTGGTTGGGAAACAATACTAATAGTAGTGGTAACTATGGCTGTAGTACTCATAGCTACAGTATGGCTTGGCAAAAAAATGAATTGCCCCAGTAGTGCAGGATTGCTCGTTGGTTTTGGAACCGCTATATGCGGCTCAACTGCTATAGCAGCATTGGCCCCTAGTGTAAGTGAGGATAAAAGCGATATGGGTATAGCCATGGCTGTTGTTAATTTGTATGGACTTTTGGGTATGATATTCATTCCACTTCTCACTGCGGAGTGGCTCACAGATGTACAAAACAGTGTTCTCATAGGTGCTAGTCTACACTCTGTAGGCAATGTAGCTGGTGCTGGTTTTGCAATGAGCGATGCTATAGGAGAACTTGCCGTCACCGTAAAACTAGGTAGGGTTGCACTACTCACTCCTGCCCTATTGATATTTACTCAGTTTACAGGAAAGGGTACGGAAACGTCTCAAAAAGGCAAATTCAAATTGCCCTACTATTTAGTGGCATTCATTCTTATATCTATTGCGGTTTCTATTGTTCCCATTCCTACTGATCTCTTGCTCTACAGCAAACAAGGCAGCAACTTCCTGCTGGCTACGGCAATGGCTGCTATTGGTCTGAAAGTAAGTTTCAAGACCTTGCTCACCTCGGGCAAAAAAGGACTGGTATTTGGGGCAATACTCTTTGCAGTGCAACTAGTCGTTATTGTAGGATTGATGTTCCTGCTATAAACGCTACTCCACTCCCAAAAATGCTTTAACAGCTACCCAGTATTCCGCATTATCTGTTTTTTCTTCCCACAATGCTCTTGAACCGTGTTCTCCATTTCCTATTGGTATAAAGTGGGTCTTCTCTGCGGACCCAATTGCGTCATACAACAACTTGGCTTGTGCTTGTTCATTTTTGGCGGATGCTAAAAACGCTGGCTTATTTAAGGTAGTAATACTTTCTCCCACTTTCAATGCACCCAGGTATTCTCCTGGACTAAAAGACAACACTTGTTCTACGTCTTGATTTTCTGTAGCCACAATAAGAGCCAAAGCTGAAGAATATCAAATACATTTACGATACTTGTAAGATGAAATATATCATCGTCTTTTCTATCCTGTTTTGCTTTTGCACTGCTCCCCAGACAGCAAATACAGACCACAGAGGAATTCAACTTGAGGTAGACAGACTTATGAATGAATGGCACCGCGATGCGGCTAATGCTAACCTAGAAGGCTACATAGGCCTAATGGACAGCACCTGCAACTATATAGGCACCGATGCTACCGAAAACTGGAAACGCGATGAGTTTGCTGCTTTTTGCAAACCGTACTTCGACAAAAAAACAACATGGGATTTCACTACTGTGCAACGAGACATAGACATTAACGAAGATGGCAATACCGCTTGGTTTGACGAAATACTGGATACACATATGGGCACGTGCCGCGGATCCGGAGCACTAGAACTCAAAAATGGCGAATGGAAACTAATGCAGTATGTACTGAGTGTGGCTATACCCAACGAGAGTATGGAGGCCGTGAAGAAGGCGAAGCACGAGGCAGATTCGGTTTTTAAACTTAAGGTCAAGTGATTAATGCAAGTACAAACTCAAGTTACAAGTTCAAATTCAAAACAACAACTTCATTGCTTGTCTTAGACTAAGACCTTAGCATTAAGCACATACTGCATGTCACTCTTCTCGCAACCTTCTGATCCTACGAAAAACTGCCTGCCGCAAGACGGTACGGTAAACTACCATGGAGCGATATGTTCTATAGAACAGGCAAATCATTTTTACGATACACTGCTGAGCACCATAGAATGGAAGAATGATGAAGCAGTGATTTTCGGTAAACGAATAATCACCAAACGGAAGGTGGCTTGGTATGCCAAAGAACCTTTTGAGTATACCTACTCCAAAGTGACCAAAAGAGCCTTGATATGGACTCCTGAACTATTGGAAATAAAACAACTCGCAGAACAAAAATCGGGAGAGACATACAACTCTTGTCTACTAAACCTCTACCATGACGGCTCTGAAGGTATGGCGTGGCACAGCGATGGTGAAAAAGACCTCAAAAAAGACGGAGCAATTGCCTCAATGAGTTTTGGTGCTGAACGTAAGTTTGCATTCAAGCACAAAGAAACCAAAGAGGTCATCAACATTCATCTCGAAAACGGCAGCCTTCTTGTTATGAAGGGAACCACACAAACCCATTGGCTACACCGCTTACCGCCTACTAAAAAAATTCATTCACCTCGAATCAACTTGACGTTTCGGACCATTCAGAAATAATCTGCACGCTCACAATTACTCCAACGCTAATTATTTTTAAAATAATCGAATATAACACGTTGTAAATGAGCGGTAGTTTTACCTTTGAAGCCGATGAACGTCAAGAACCTAAAATGGGGTCCAAGTGGACCACGACCACTGCCTCAAGGGTACAAGTCTTGGCTTGCATATTGGATTAAAAACTACGGTGGTGTAGCAACAGTATGCACAAACAAGAATTGCGATAATAAAGCAACTGTTGGCGGCCACGTAATGCCTGTAGATGGCAAACGAAGCAATAATTGGTTCATAATCCCACTGTGTGACAATTGCAACTCTCCTCAATACAAACAAGATTTTGATGTAGAGCAACGACACATGGTTGGTATTAGTAACCAGCTCTCGTAATAAGAAACTACCTTCAGTGAGGGAAGTTTGACAACTAATCTTCTTTACTTCTATCTTCGCACTTCTGAAAGACCTTCTTCTTATAACGCCACCTTTTACGCAGCTCAACACGCCCTACCCGGCCACAGCGTATCTCAAGGGTTTTTTGAATACGAAAGACATCTCTGCTTTTCAGATGGATTTGGGCATAGAAGTCATCTTAGCACTCTTTTCTAAAGAAGGACTTACTAAGGCTTTCCATTTTGCGGAAGCAAACGAAACCATAGAAAGCGAAAATGCCCAACGCATAGTAGCCTTAAAAACAGACTACCTGCGTACTATAGACTCTGTGATTGCTTTTTTGCAAGGACAAAACCCAAGTCTTGCTCGCCAAATCTGTACCGAAAACTACCTGCCCGAAGCCAGTAGATTTACAGAGTTAGACTATATGGACTACGCCTTTGGCTCTATGGGTATGGCCGATAAGGCCAAGCATCTTGCCACGCTGTACATAGAAGATCTCACAGATTTCATAAAAGAGGGTGTGGACCCAGAGTTTGGGGTGAGCAGATATGCAGAGCAATTGGGCAAGAGTGCCAACTCATTTGATGAGCTACACGAAGAACTAAGCTACGAACATTCGTATATAGACAACATTACCATATCTCTTTTAGAGGAGAAACTAGCAGAGCAACAACCCAAGCTGGTTTGCTTATCTGCTCCATTCCCGGGCAATCTATTCAGTGCTTTTCGCTGTGCTCAGTATATCAAAGAGCATTACCCGCACATTATCATCGCTTTAGGTGGTGGCTTTGCCAATACAGAATTACGTAGTGTAAGTGACCCTCGTGTATTCGATTACCTCGATTTCATCACACTAGACGATGGCGAGCTTCCTATAGAACTACTGCATTCGTTTGCTACTTCGGATGAACCACGCAAGGATTTCCTTTTCAAACGTACTTTTTTGCGAGAAGAGGGAAAAGTAATCTACAATAATTTTTCGCTTCGCCAAGAATACAAGCAAGCAGACCTGGGCACGCCAGACTACTCTGACCTGCTATTAGACAAATACATCAGCGTAATAGAAGTAGCCAATCCCATGCACAGTCTGTGGAGCGATGGCCGCTGGAATAAACTTACCATGGCCCACGGATGCTACTGGGGCAAATGTACTTTTTGCGATGTATCGCTAGACTATATAGGGAGCTACGAACCGATAGCTGCAAGCATTTTGGTAGACAGGATGGAAGAAATCATTGCTCAGACCGATGAGCGTGGATTTCACTTTGTAGATGAGGCTGCACCACCTGCTCTAATGCGAGAACTAGCACTAGAAATATTAATAAGAAAACTCGATGTAACGTGGTGGACCAACATCCGTTTCGAAAAAAGCTTTTCTCATGACCTCTGCCAACTGCTAAAAGCCAGTGGTTGTATTGCAGTGTCTGGAGGACTAGAAGTAGCTTCAGACCGCCTACTCAAGCTCATAGACAAAGGTGTAACTGTAGAGCAGGTAGCACGCGTAACCAGACACTTTACCGAGTGCGGCATAATGGTGCACTCCTACCTCATGTACGGCTACCCTACACAAACGGTACAAGAAACAATAGACAGCCTAGAGATGGTACGCCAACTCTTTGAGGCAGAAGTAATACAATCCGGATTTTGGCACCAGTTTGCACTTACAGCTCATAGCCCTGTGGGGCTAGACCCAGATGCATACGGCATCACTCCGCACTTAGAGAAAATTACCTTTGCCAATAATGATGTACAGTTTACCGATAGTACAGGTATAGATCACAGTCAGTTTAGTTTTGGGCTCAAGAAATCGCTCTACAACTATATGCACGGCATCTGTTTTGATACTCCACTGCAAGATTGGTTTGATTTTGATGTACCCACTCCTACTATTGGCTCAAACTATATAGCCAATTGCTTAAACTCCGAGTCTACAACACTGCCAAGAGCTACCGATAAACTTATCTGGATAAATGCACTGCCTGGTGTATCCCAAGAAGATGATTTTGTGACCATTACTTTTCACTCCAAAAAAGCGTATGACACTATAGAACTGGATACAGACCTTGGCCTTTGGTTGGCAGCTTGGCTGGAGAAAATGCACTACGCTACTGAAGAGACGATTACCTTTAAACAGTTTAAAACTTCATTTGAAGAAGACTACGACGATATAGAAAATCTATGGAACAGTGAGGTGATAGATGTAGCAAGGGAGTTTGGGTTGTTGGTGTTGTAACCGCTCATAGGACAATATTTGCAGCCAATATGTATGAGACTCCCAATGAAATTCCATCTTAACCTTTGACTTAAATTTAATTTCCTACAACACCTGCCACTCAAACGTAGCGTGACCCGATTGGCCGGCAGCATTATAAAAATTTACGAAACGCATCTTGCATTTGAAGCCAGCATTGGTAGAGATAAGATAGGTTTTGTCGCCAAGTATCTCATAGGCATTCTTCGCTCTATTGAAGTTTTTCCAGTCCCAACCTATCACGTCTTTTTTACCTGAAAGACGTATCGCATCAAAATTTTCATCCTGCACCGCTTCAAAAGACATATCTACCTCGTAGCTTAGTGCTTTGCCTTGTATAGCTCCGTAGATAAGGTAATCTTGGGTAATATTGTCTACCGTTACTAGGTCGGTATACTTCCCAAAAGCAATGTCGTACTCCTTTTCTGTTGGCAAGTCAAGTGTCTTCTTTTCGCGTATGTTGTAGTAAAAAGAAAGCTCGTTTATTTCTTCGAAAACCTCATAATCAGAACCTATTGCATTTTGCCATATTTTGATTCCTGTTGCTGTACGCTCAAAACGTACAGAAGTCAAACCAATAGGATTGAAATCTTCATCCGACCCATAATCTACCACGTAGATTTGATCTTCGGCTAACTCCCACTGAGTCATTCTTTCATAGTTATCATACGTTAGGTTTCTAAAATCTAAACCTATAGTATCCTCTAGCTTATCCCACGCATCGTCAAATTTAGCTACTCGCATACTACGGAAGTAGTTCAAACGGATAACATCTTCATCTATATAAAAATCCCAATCCATAGGACTCACCTCCGCTAACAGTTCTGATTTATCTAACGAATAAAAGGCTACAGTGTCCTTCTTATTAACTCCCGCATACAGTTCTACAGATGTACCAAACCTTGGAGAAGGTTCTACTGCCTCTTCCTTAGGAAAACAAGCAGCCAATAGGAGTATGGATAGGTAACTAGTCTTTCTTAAATAGTGCATAACGTACATTTATAAAATAGGTTCTTCCGGGGCTCACAGAGATAAAACTGGTACTTGGCGTATGTGCTCCTACCTCTGTAGTATTGGCATCTATATTAATCACACCCAGTATATTTCTAGCTCCTATGGTCACACGTAGTTTCTTATTATTAAAACTTTTATTCAGAGTAAAATCAAACATAGCGTACGCATCTTGCTCCTGCACATTCACATTGGCACTGTCTGTATTGCTAAATACCCGAGACACCTCACCAAAATAATTGAAGAATAGATTAACAGATAGATCATGTTTTTTCCAACTATATGTTGGGTTTACGACTACCTGTGGCGAGAAGAAAAACTCTTTTTTGCTGCCCTCTACCCCATTGTATACTCCTGTATAATTAAACGATGCATTCAAACCAAAGTCTTCGTAGAGTATCTTCTGGCTGATGTCTCCACCTACAGACTGATACTTGCCTATGTTACCATATTTGGCTTGTATGGGTCCGGTTATGATTAGTTCTATCTTATTGTCTATGTTGTTATAAAACCCATCTACGGTAGTGCTCATTTGAGCTTTTCTGGCGGTATAGAATTTAACGTAACTAGCTGTAAATGAGTGCGACGTCTCAGAGTTCAATGTACTGTCTCCAAAAACCTCGTGGCGGCTATCATTGAAATTTAAGTGCAATTCTTTGAGCGATGGGGCTCTAAACCCTTTACCATACGCCAATTTTATTATCTGCGATTTTGGTAACGTAAATTTCGTTTGTAGTGAGTACAATAGCGGTGACTCAAAAGCAGAATTATACGCATATCTCGCACCACCTCTTATAAGTGCATAGCTGGTAAGCTGCTTCTCTGCACTCACAAATAAGGCTGCATCTAGTTGATCTTGTTTATCGTTTTTTATACGGTTCCCAGTTCCTACCTCATAGTTGCCATCAAAACCAATGAGTGTCTCTATACCAAATGTTCTTGCTTTATCAAAACCATAAATAGTTCTAAAAACGGAAGCATTAAACGTCTGAGTATCTTGCTCCTCCTCTCCTTCTACCAGCACATCCTCTAGTGTTATAAGATTACGGTAATACTTATTTTTTATTCTGTTGAAGTTGTTGTTGCCCAGTATCATTTGAATACTCGAATTGCCTATTTCATTGCTATAGCTCAGACTATTGTCAAATCGTTGATTGGTATAGTGCTGATCCACCGCCGCCTCTTTGTATGGCAGTAAGGGAGACCCTCTGTCTAGCAACTTAGAACGAAGCAACTCACTTCGTACATTAATAGTTGCATTCTTATGCTTATAGCTATACTGTACTCTTCCTGTATATTGTTCTTTTGGTATCCAGTCAAATGTGCGGTCTACATTATCTGCACTCCATCCTGTGAACATGGTTCTACCTCCACTTAAAGTAACAAAATGTTTTTTCTTAAAGGACTTTGATGCAGTACCCGTTAGGGCATACTGACCATCTGTTTCATAGTTGGCATTCAGATTAAATCGCGGTTTTGTATTGGTATTATTGGTGACAATATTGATAGTTCCTGCCAAAGCATTACTACCGTAGATTACAGACATAGGACCACGTATTACTTCTATCTGCTTTACATTCTCTAGGTTAAATTGCTCCAGGTCTAGGTTATTAAACAAGCGACCAATTACCGGCACACCGTCTATGAGTAATTTTACATTGTCTCCACCTATGCCCATCATGGTTATGCCGGATGAACCTATGGCATTATCCCGGCTCAAACGTATATTATTCTGAAAAGAGAGAGCGTCACGCAAGTCTACGGCTCCCAGTTCTTCTATCTTCTTCGCAGATATTTTGGAGATGTTGAGCACCGTATTGTTTAAATTTTTGTTGGAATGAATGTCGGTGACGATGGTCTCCATCAATTCATAAATAGAATCCTGCTTTACCTTGAGTCTGTCATTAG